>NZ_AMGD01000094.1:0-15219 GCF_000297555.1 Paenisporosarcina sp. TG-14 | reverse complement strand
ATAATATTATCGGTAGGCTCTTTTTAAAAGTAATTAAATATAAGATTTGTGCTTACTTAATCGCGAGTTGTTACTTTGTAGATATCAAGTTGTCCTAATACATAAATCCTACAGGTGAATTTTTCACAACCACAATTACTTTATGCTCGTCTAGCTTTTCTTCTAATTGCACTGCTTCTGGTTGACTAAATCCTAACTCTTCAAATTGAGCGCGAAGCTCGTCTCCTTTTTTACGGAAAACATTTGCAATCGATGTTCCTAGTCCTTGTTCAGTAACACCAACTGTATTCGCATCTGCCATGTCAGCTACCTGATTTGTACGGTGATTTTCATGCGTAAGTACATAAATATCATCTTCATGAACACCTTTAGTTTTAATATCTTGAATCCCAAGAATGGCTTCCTCATCAGTTACATATTCTTTATACATTACCGTCATTTTAAAATCCTCCTTTAAATCGTTTATATTGTGACACGTTAGTACTCTACCACTGGAGGAATGAATTAAACGTAACTCATTTGATTTGAAACGAAAGTCATAGTCATTCGACAAATTCCAGGAAATTAGTAGAAGGAATATGATAAGATTATTATAAATAAGGAGCGTGAATGTCGTGAAGAAATGGTTTTATTCGTTGGCTATTTTGATGCTCATCGGCTTTATTGCCTTATATTTTAGTTTTACTTATGAAGAAATGATTGAGTTTGATGAAAAAATAGGAAAAGCGCTGATTGGAAATGAATTTATTCGTTTCTTCCATTATATTGGCGAACCTATCTGGATTGGTTCTGCAGCAATTTTATTAATTTTATATTTAGCATTTAGACGAGGAAACCACAGAGGCGTGTTATTTGTGTTATTTACGGTAGGTGGTGGAAATTTATTGAATCATGCCTTAAAGGAATGGGTGCAAAGGGTACGCCCGGATATTCCTCACCAACTAACTAGTTTTAGTTTTCCTTCGGGTCATGCAATGGTTGGTTTATTGTACTTATTTACGTATGCGTATTTATTAACCGAAAATCAAATGTCTACGAAACGACGTATTACAATTTGGCTTAGTGCAATTGTGCTAACGTTACTAGTGGGCTTATCACGTATTGCTGGAAATCATCATTATGGTACGGATGTGGTAGCTGGCTGGATGTGCGGCTATGCTTTCTTTGTTGTAGTGGTGGTATGGTATGAATGGCGAAATCGCAACTTCAAAAAAAGAATAATCCAACCAGAATAGACGGAATCTTACGCTGTTTACTGCGTAGGATTCTTTTTTTGAAAGAAAAGAACGTATATAAATTTAGAGTACCGTGAACCCTGTCTTCATGGCATTTTTATTGTATGGATATGAACATGCTAAAACGGAATTTCTTTGATGTGACTCTCTCGTTAATTCGATTAATTGTGAATTCAGGCTTCATAGTTGAAGATATTTGTGTAACTGAAACTTTTCTCATAAAATAAATTTAACAGATGGATAGAGAAAGAAGATGGGGAAATGGATGGAAATGTCCTATTTGCATTAGCATTAACACTTTTTGCAGGTTTAGCAACAGGTATTGGAAGTTTATTAGCTTTAGTAACTAAACGAACAAACACCAAATTTTTATCGTTAGCACTAGGTTTTTCTGCAGGGGTCATGATTTACGTTTCAATGATTGAAATTTTTGTGAAAGCCAAAGATGCCTTAGTTAATGAATTAGGTTCTTCTCAAGGGTATTGGTTAACGGTTATCGGGTTCTTTAGTGGAATATTTTTAATTGCATTAATCGATAAATTATTGCCGAAATCTACTAATCCTCATGAAGTTAAAGCTGTGGAGGATATGGATAAACAACCAACCAATGACGAACATTCAAAATTAATGCGTATGGGTTTATTTACAGCGCTGGCCATAGGAATTCATAATTTCCCAGAAGGAATTGCAACGTTTGTCTCCGCCCTACAAGATCCTAATTTAGGGATTGCTATAGCTATTGCAGTAGCGATCCACAACGTACCTGAAGGAATTGCGGTTGCAGTACCAATTTATTATGCAACTGGGGACCGTAAAAAAGCATTTAAATGGTCATTTTTATCTGGATTAGCAGAGCCTGTAGGTGCTATTTTTGCTTTTTTAATATTAATGCCATTTTTAAACGATATAATGTTTGGTATGATTTTTGCCGGAGTGGCGGGTATTATGGTGTTTATTTCGTTAGATGAATTATTGCCTGCTGCACAAAGATACGATGAAGCGCATCTGTCTATTTATGGTGTAGTAGGTGGTATGGCTGTGATGGCGCTAAGTTTGCTATTAATTGCATAGAAGGAAAGCGCACGTTTCTTACATTGCTAAGGAACGTGCTTTTTAATGTATCAAGCTCTCCAGGTTGTGCAAAATATTTCCAAACAATAGATTTGGTTCTTCCACCGTCGGGGTAGCTCAAATCTGGATTGCTAAGCCCTACGGTATTGCGTGTGTGTGTCTATACCACTATACTATTGTGTAAAGACAAATGATGACATGTGTCATGACAAGGAGATCATGTATGACTACTATAAAAGAAAAAGAAGTTAAGCCTTTAACACGTAATAAATTATTAGGGATAGCCGGGCTTGGATGGATGTTCGATGCGATGGATGTAGGAATTTTATCATTTGTTATCGCAGCTTTAGCTATTGAATGGAACTTATCTCCAGGTCAAATGGGTTGGATTGGCAGTGTAAACTCTTTTGGTATGGCAATAGGCGCACTTGTATTTGGATTACTTGCCGATCGAGTTGGTCGTAAGCGTGTATTCATAATTACGCTGGTCCTATTCTCTGTGGCAAGTGGACTTTCTGCATTTTCCACAACTCTGGCTATCTTTTTGATATTTAGATTTTTTGTAGGGATGGGTCTAGGGGGAGAACTTCCTGTGGCATCAACTCTTGTAGCAGAAAGTGTGGAAGCGAAAGAACGTGGTCGAGTCGTAGTGTTGTTAGAAAGTTTTTGGGCAGCAGGATGGTTAATAGCTGCCTTAATTTCATATTTCATCATTCCAGATTATGGCTGGAGAGTTGCTCTTATTATTACAGCTTTACCAGCATTTTATGCTATTTATTTACGATTAAAATTACCCGATTCACCTCAGTTTACCGCAAAAAAAGTGCGAAATCGTACGTATGGACAAAATATTAAAGCACTATGGTCTAAAGCCTATGCGAAACCAACATTAATGTTATGGATTTTGTGGTTTACTGTTGTATTCTCTTATTACGGCATGTTCTTATGGTTGCCGAGTGTCATGGTGATTAAAGGTTTTGACTTAATTACAAGTTTTAAATATGTCTTACTTATGACGCTTGCGCAGTTACCAGGGTATTTTACAGCTGCTTGGTTAATTGAAATAGCAGGACGTAAATTTGTGTTAGTTACTTATTTACTAGGTACAGCAGCAAGTGCATTTGCCTTTGGTAATGCCGATACAACGATGTCACTTATTGTATTTGGCGCTTTCTTATCCTTCTTTAATTTAGGTGCATGGGGTGCATTATACGCGTATACACCTGAACAATATCCTTCAGTTATTCGGGCGACTGGAGCAGGAATGGCAGCTTCTATTGGACGTATTGGTGGTATTTTGGGACCTTTATTAGTTGGGACACTTGTGATGAGAGGTTACGATATCGGCTGGATTTTTAGCATTTTCTGTGTTGCCATAGTTATAGGTGTATTAGCGGTTGTTATTCTAGGAGTAGAAACGAAACAAACAGAATTAGAATAATGGTATTCCATGACTCTCTTATAACGGAGAGTCTTTTTTATGGTTATTTATTCAGAATTTTCAATATTCTATAGCGATTACGTTCATTTCTTGTTAAAATGAAGCTATTAACTTTAAGTGGAAAGGGAGGAATTCAACTATGTTCAAGAGAATTGATACGGTGTTTTTACCTGTGCAAGATATGTATCGTTCGATTAGGTGGTTTGAAGAAAAGTGTGGATTTTCATTGAAATGGCATGATGAGAAAAATGGTTATGCTGCCATGGATATCGGGGATGGGGAAACCGCCTTTACACTCGTCAGAAATCCACAAATGGGTACTATTAAACCATCAGAACATGAGTGGTTTAACTTATATACAACAGATATCCATGCCACCCATCACGCCATGTTAGATGCTGGAGTAGAAGCAACACCTGTAGAAAGTGGCGGTAATGTTGAATTTTATCAATTTAAAGATCTGGACGGGAATACGATTGGAGTTTGTTCATTTGAAGAAGATGCAGCATAAACATCGGCGAATATTAATTGTGGGGTCAGGAGGTGCGGGGAAATCTACGTTATCACGCCGACTTGGAGAACTATGGGATATACCGATAGTTCATCTAGATGCGCTGTTTTGGCAGCCAGGGTGGAATCCATCGCCACGTCCTGAGTTTAATGAGAAAGTGAAAGGCGAACTAGAGAAACCTGAGTGGATCATAGATGGAAATTATGATTCCACTATCAAACTGCGTGCGCAATATGCAGACCTAATCATTTATCTTGATTTTTCAAATATAGTTTGTTTATATCGCGCGTGTAAGCGGGCATGGATCTACCGTGGGACAACCCGCCCTGATATGGGGATAAATTGTCCAGAGAAAATTGATTGGGAGTTTGTTCAATGGATTTGGCGTTATCCAAAAGATGCACGACCGGGAATGTTAGACATTTTAACTAACGTTCAAACTGATGTCATTATGTTCAAATCACCTAAAGAAGTGAAACAGTGGCTTCTAAATATCACGACAAAAAAGAGTGAACCGTCCATTTAAGGAAGATTCACTCTTTTTATGCTGTTTTTAAAGTGGTGTAGACAACAAGTCGGTCTTCGTAAAATGAACCATCTTTATTGTATTCACCTGTACATGTGATGAGGTTTAATCTACTACCATTACTAAATCCGAAAATCTCTCTAAGGGGAGATTCATCAAACGGGTAAATTTCAATCTTATTAACAACAAAAACGAGTTCTGATCCGTCTTCACCTGTAACGAGAATTTCATCGCCATTTTTTAATTTTCCAATATCATAAAATACGGCAGGTCCATTTTTTCCATCAACATGTCCTGCAATAACTGAGTTCCCCGGTTGACCTGGCTTATAGCCATTTTCGAACCAACCAGTCGATACAATATCATTGGGTACATCCATATCTCCATTTTCAAGCAATCCAGATGGACTAACTTTAGCATCCACATTAATAGCGGGAATCTGAAGACGAGAAGGAACAATACCTTGTCTTTCATCTTTTATGAGTTTAGAAGCAGTTAGTTTGCTTTCACCTAAGGATAAGTTTGTTTTTTGTGTAGAAGCGGAGACTTCCTCACTGGAAGTCTCTTGTTTTTCTACAGTGGCCTCTGGTTCTGATGCTGCTTCTTGTGCTTGGCAAGCCGAGAGAAGGAGCGAGAGACCTAAAATGCTACTAAGTAATTTCTTCAAGTGATTATGCCTCGTTCGAACGTCTACGTAATGTATATGCGCCACCTAGACCTGCTGCTAATAAACCACCAAGTAGGAACCACTCATAAGACATTCCATCTTGATCTGCTGTACCACCCATACCCGTTTTAGGCATACCGTCTGGCATAGATTGTCCACTGAATTTATCTGGGAATTGATCTACGATTGTTTGAGATAAACCTGCTGAAGGCATTAACATATGTGCGTAAGATTGACGAAGTGAAGCGTAAGATGCTTCATAGTCACCAGCTTCATACTGATCAAATGCTGCTAATAACTGTGTAACATGTTCAGTAAGTCCAGCTTCAAGATCTGCAGCTGGTAAACGGTCTTCAGTTGCCGCTGCTAAGAATGCTGCTTGATCAACAACATATTCATCAAGTTCAGCCATTGCTTGGTCTTTACCAGCTTGGTCATCGTTAGCGGTAGCTGTTACGTAGTCAACGAAGTAACCAATATGCGATTTCCAAATTTCTTCAAATGCCGCTCCGCCTTCTTCACCGTAAAATGAAGCAACTGCTGCTGATAAATCGTCAGCATTTGCAAGTAAAGCTGCTGCAGATGCATCAAAGTCTGGATCTCCATCAATACCATTTTGCATTGTCATTACTGCTAAACCAGCATGTTCTGTAAATACTTGGTCAAGTGTAGCACGTAGGTCAGCGGCAGGTGTAACAGCCAATGTTTTTTCGAATTTATCAGGGAATTGATCAGTGATTGCAGTTGATAATCCAGCTGCTACCATAGTCATATGTTTAATTGCTTCACGTTCGTTCATGTAACCAGTTTCATAGTCACCAGCTACATAGCTGTCAAATGCCCAAACTAATTGGTCAACGTGCATTGTTAATCCAGCTTCTAAGTCAGCTGCTTTTAAACGACCTTCAGTAGCTGTCTCTAAGAAAGCAGCTTGTTTAACAATGTATCCGTCAAGTTCAGCTAAGGCTTTATCTTTACCAGCTTGGTCATCTGCTCCAGTAGCTTTTACATAGTCAACAAAGTAGCCAATATGTGAACTCCAGATCTCTTTAAATGCAACACCTGCTTCTTCTCCATATACTGATGCAACTGCTGCTGTTAAGTCATCTGTGTTTTTGCTAAGTTCGCCAGCTAGTGCTTCAAAATCTTCAGTGCCGTCAGCACCTTTTTTCATAGTCTCAACTGCTAAGAAAGCATGTTCGGTGAATAAATGACCTAGTGTTGAACGAAGTTCTGATGCAGGAGTAGAGACGCTAGTATCCGCATTTGTTTCTGCTGCTTTACCTTCATGATCGTTAGCAAAAGCTGCTGTTGGTACCAGTAAACCCATTGATAAAGGAATTGCTAATAATGTGCGTTTTTTCATTTTAAATTCTCTCCTCTGTGTTTGTTTTATTTGATTTCGAATAGCTAACGAAGACAAATTCACTTTGGATCACTTTTTAAAAAGAAAAGTTTAAAACACATAGAATTAGGAGGCAATTGGTTAGTTGCCCCATTAAGAGTGAAAGTTGCCCCAATGAGATCCAAAGTTACCCCAGTGAGCGTGAAAGTTGCCCCAATCAGATCCAAAGTTGCCCCAATCAGATCCAAAGTTGCCTCAGTGAGCGTGAAAACAGCCATCTAGTCCCATTCCTAAAACAAAAAAATTGAGCGGGTATGAAAAACCCACTCAATTCTTCGTTTTATTAAAATTCTGATGCCATTAATACATTGCCTAATGGTGATTTACTTTCGGCATTTGGTTCGTGAGAGACAGCTACTTGCGACCAATCTTTATTCAAACCTTCAGGTAGTGTAAAGACAACTGCTCCGTCTTGTGAATCCGATTTAAATGTTCCTGCTCTGATTGGTCCATTCTCATCAATCAACCAAACTTGATATACTTCGTCATTTGACAGTGCTGGTAAGGAACTTGCCTGTACGACAACGCGAGTTTCATCTCCGTGTTTCACAATGGATGCTGTACCAGTAGCATCTCCATCAACAGGACTCAAATTTACGAATGCAAGCAATTGATCGACTGTTTCATTTTGAGCCACGATATCATCTTGCTGATTTTTTACAATGGAAGCTAAGAAAATATTAGCACCAACTGAAAGCATCAATGCAGCAGCTACAGCAGGTAACCAAGAAAAGCTTCTATTCTTTTTTATAGGTTTAGGTGTAATCTTTTCACTTGAAACGATAGGCGTAACTGGTGTTTTATCTTTTTCAAGTCCTTCTTCAAAGACTGTATTAAGTATCCGTGCTTTCATACCTTCAGGGGGATTTATAGTAGCCGAAACATACGGTAAATCATCCGTTAAAGCTTGCCATTCAGCAAGTTCTATTTGACAGTCTTCGCAAGTCGATAAATGTTTTTCAAAAGCATGCTTTTCGACTTCACTTAATTGTCCATTAAAATAATCAACGAGTTGATCACACATCTGACGGTCCATTTGGTGACATCCCCCTTTCCTTCTCTAAATGTTTACGTAAATGCTGTAGAGCTAATCGAATTCGACTTTTCACTGTACCTAGTGGTATGTCGAGTTTTGTTGAAATGGATTCTTGTGAAAGGCCATGGAAATAAAATAGTTCCACGATTGTTCGTTGTTCAATTTTTAAACGTTTCATGGCTTTACGCAAGACCGTTCCCTTTTCTTTCCACTCAAGCATTTGTTCAGGAATTTCATTAATAGGTGCTTTCATTTGTTCGGCATCTTTATCGAGCAAACCGACTTCTTGTTGTTTGCCTTTTTTTCTTATTGCATCAAGTGAAGTATTTCGGGTCATTGTTAAAAGCCAAGAAGAAAACTTTCCTTTATCTTCTGTATAAGGAGCATGTTCTTTCCATAGCTTAATAAAAACTTCTTGAACAGTATCTTCAGCCATTTGCACATTTTGTGTCATGCGATACGCAAAGGAATAAACTAGACGTTCGTAACGATCATATATTTCTTCAAGCGCTGCCTGGTCATTTGATCTCATCCGAAGATAAAGCTGCGCATCAGTTAATTTACCCATTTCTACCCCCCTATGTACGATTACTCTATTTACATCATACAGAAGGTTAAAAATGTTCACAACTTCCTTACATAGAGTAAACGAAAGAAGGCAGTAAATAGTTCACTTTTGGAGAAAAAGGAAGCTACTAGTAAGTCACTTATTCAAAAATAGAATTCCTATTATTTTGAAAGATTGGTGACAAACTATTTCGGTTTGTGTATTATTTTTAAAAACACGTGAGGAGATTTGTTAAAATGAAATTCTTTCAATATGAGAGTGTTCAAGAGTTTGAAGAAAAAGCACAACCTTATTTAACAAAAAATGAAGATTTATATAGTTTGTTTAGTGGTGTACTTCAAGGTATAAAAGCGGGTCATTATGACAATCCATTAATGGTGGCAATTGAAAAGGAAGGGCGTGTCGTAGCTCTTTTTCAAATGACACCTCCTCATCCATTAAATATAATTATCATTAATGAAGCGATAATGGACGACATTTTGACGTTTGCTACAAATGAATTTTTTGAGAAAAGGATACCAATTTTGTCAGCAGTCGGGTTAAAATCTGTTGTTTCTAAATTTGCATTCAAATGGCAAGAGTTAACTCAATTTAAAACAATAGTATTAATGGATCAAGGTTTATATCGATTAGACGAAGTCAATGAAACCCTAGTAAAGAGTTCAGGATCGTGGCGCTATGCAAGGGAAGACGAAGCGGCTTTAATTGAAGAGTGGTATGTCGCATTTGGAAATGATGCAGGAATAGAAAATCCACCGATGGAAGTCGTAAAAGAACGTGTCGTACAGTTTTTGGAGAATCAAGAGGTCTTCTTTTGGGAAGACGGTGGGAAAATTGTATCGATGATGAAGAAAGCCCGCCCTACTGAGCAAGGTGTCACAGTATCTTTTGTTTATACTCCACAAGAAGAACGGACAAAAGGGTATGCGCGAACCTTGGTAGCTGCAGGGAGTGAGGAGCTATTAAAGGTTTATGATTTTTGTGTGCTTTATACAGATATGATGAACCCAACTTCTAACAAAATTTATCAAGAAATTGGGTATCAAAAAATCGCAGACTCTATTCATGTTGAGTTTGTTTCAAAACAACTCTAAGAACTAATATGGCTAAATATCTTCTTTCTTAATAGAAGAAATTCCTAGAAGAATAGGATTAAGAATATAATTTCGAAAAACTGAATTAAGTAGAATAGAATGTTCCTTCCAATAATTGTTTAAAAGAGGAGCATTCATTTTTGAAAATAATAAGTTATTCATGCATACTTATTATAGTAATTAGGGTAATAGAAAATAGATATACATACTGAAGCTTAAAAAGGAGCTGAAGCTGTGATTCGATTTGATCAAGTCACGAAGCAATTTGCGGATGGGACAGAAGCATTAAAAAACGTTTCATTAACTATCCCAACAGGCAAGTTAACCGTAATTATTGGTCCAAGTGGATGCGGGAAAACTACATTAATGAAAATGATAAATCACTTAGAAGCACCAACTTCTGGTGAGGTATTGATTGATGAACTATCCATTAAAGATCGAGACGATGTGGAACTCAGACGTTCCATCGGCTATGTAATTCAGCGCATTGGCTTATTTCCTCATATGACGATTGCCAAAAATGCTTCGATCGTACCTAAATTAAAAGGATGGTCAGAAGAAAAAACGCAAACTCGAATACGCGAACTTATGAATATCGTCGGACTTGATCCAGATACGTATTTGGAGCGATTCCCTCTTGAACTAAGTGGAGGCCAGCAACAGCGCATTGGAGTTGTACGCGCACTTGCTGGAGATCCTAATATTATGTTAATGGACGAACCATTTAGCGCACTTGATCCGATTAGTAGAGAACAACTTCAAGATGAATTACGAAATCTCCAAAAACGTATTAAAAAAACCATCGTTTTTGTCACGCATGACATGGATGAAGCATTAAAAATAGCCGACCACATTATTGTGTTACGTGCTGGGGAAGTGGAACAAATAGGTTCTTCAAATGACCTTATCCACGATCCTAAAAATGACTTTGTACGTAATTTTATTGGACAAGATCGAATCAATCGAAAACGAACTTTTGGAAAGCGTAAAATTAGGGAACTGTCTTCGTATTTTTTACAATCTAAAATCGGCGAGCAGATTGGTTCTGTAAACTCGACAGAAAATGTGGAAGTCGCCATTACATTGCTAGACCAACCGCATACAGATGTATTGGCTGTTTACACCAATGAAGAATTAGATGGTTATATCACCCAATCAGCAATTTTGAAGGCTGTAGTTGCAAAGGAAGAAGGTGCTTCTTCTCATGACTAAATTTTTAGAGACGCTTCAAAGTCGTTCGGATCTCATTATAGAAGCGTTCCTCCAACACATTTACTTATCTTTTGTTGCTTTGGCGGTTGGAATTGCCATCGCGTTACCACTTGGCATATTGATTGCTCGCTATGGTAAATACGCAGAACCAGTTATAGGAGTAACGGCAGTTTTTCAAACAATACCAAGTTTAGCGCTATTTGGATTTTTAGTACCAGTCATTGGAATAGGCTCTAATACTGCGCTAATTGCACTTATTATATATGCACTACTACCTATTTTACGTAATACGTACACTGGACTCACAAGTGTCGATTCTTCCATTATCGAAGCAGGTCGTGGAATGGGAATGACACGTACTCAAATATTAAAACAACTTGAATTTCCACTCGCTCTGCCATTTATCATGGCAGGCATTCGAACAGCTACTGTGTTAACTGTAGGAATTGCTACACTTGCTACATTTGTGGGTGCCGGAGGTTTAGGCGATGTCATATACCGTGGTTTACAATCGTATAATAATTCGCTTGTCTTAGCAGGTGCACTACCTGTAGCGTTACTTGCCATTGGCTTTGATTTCATATTGAAAATGGTTGAAAAGAAAGCAACGCCAAAAGGAATGAAAATACATTAGGGGGAATTGAAATGAAAAAAAGATTAATAGGGGTAGCACTTTTTGCATCAATTGTATTAGTTGGTTGTGGCTCATCAAACGATGCTGGAGGGGACACAAGTGAACCAATCATCTTTAGTGGAAAACTATTTACAGAGCAGTTCATTCTACCTCAACTATTAGGTCAATACGTGGAAGCCAAAACGGATTATGCCGTGGATTACAAAGACGGTTTAGGCGAAGTGGCAATCTTAACACCAGCACTTGAAAAAGGTGATATCGATGTCTATGTAGAATATACAGGCACTGGCTTGCAATCAGTATTAGAAGAAGATCTTGAACAAGGTGAAAGTTCTGAAAGTATATTAGAACGCGTTCGTAAAGGGTATGAAGAGAAGTATGGTGTGACATGGTTAGAGCCACTTGGCTTTGAAAATACTTACACTTTGGCTTATAGTAAGGACCAAAATTATAACGCAAAAACATATTCTGATTTAGTCGAAGCATCAAAATCAGAAGACATCGTATTCGGTGCACCTCACGCATTTTATGAGCGTCCAGGGGATGGTTTCGATGCATTAGTTAAAGTATATCCATTTGAATTCTCTAAAAATGAAAGCTTAGATCCAAATATTATGTACGAAGCAGTCAAGCGTGGGGATGTTGATGTCATTACAGCATTTACAACAGACGGTCGTATTGAACGTTTTGATTTAGAAATTACAACAGATGATAAAGGGTTCTTCCCTAAATACGATGCAGCCCCCCTAGTACGTCAAGAAACACTAGAAACGTACCCGGAACTTGAAGAAGTATTAAACGAATTAGCTGGTAAGATTTCAATAGACGATATGCAAAAAATGAATGCCCAAGTTGATATTGACGGCGAAAAAGCTGAAGATGTAGCACGTGACTTCTTGATTGAAAAAGGTTTAATCGAAGAATAATGAGAAGATAGGAGGTTACCGAAATAGTGGTAACCTCTTTTCTGTTGGGAAAATAAGTGCGAAGCGGAATAAAACGTCCGCGAAGCCGAATAAACAACTCATGAAGCGGAATAAACAGCCTCTGAAGCCGAATAAATAGTCGCTGAAGCGGATTAAACGGTTTGAATATCCAAATAAACACAACTCATACTTCATGAGTTGTGTTTTTATTACAAAGGATTTGGCAGCGACCCTTGTTTTTGTTTAAGAAAAGGCCATAAGACATCTGCCCAAATTTTATATCCACTATCATTTGGATGGATTCCGTCTTTTAAAGTTGAAGCGAGTGTAACACTCTGTGCATTCATATCATAGAGCATAGCGCCATGTGTATCGAAATAAGTCCACCCTTGGTTTTGAATATAGTCAGCAGTTTCATTGACATAATCCGTGAATTTAAGACCAAACTGATTGAGTGGTGGGCCAAATTTATTTTCTGTACAAGGATTTGGAGATAAGAAAACAATGCGTGTTTCTGGTAATGCCTGTGTGTACAATTGGTAGAGCGAATCTAGTGATTTGAATGTGTCAGCTAATGATACATTTTTGTTATGGTTATTAATGACGGATGTCTCGATTAATAAGACATCGGGTTGCTCTTTTAGGATGGGAGCAGTGACATGATCTTCGAGTAAACGAACCGACGTGTAGCCTGGGTGACCATGATTGGATACCTTTAATTTCTTTAAGGCTGGGTTCGAATTTCGCAAGTTCACTTCGATGAGACCGCGCCACGTATTGGATTGATGAGAAGATCCTGTTCCAAAGGCTACACTACTACCGGTTATTGTCATTTTCCCTTCACCAGAAATCATGGCACGGAAAATCAAGTAGTCGGCTAGCGATTGCTTTGGATTATGTTTTGGATCATACGTTTTAATAAGAGTTTCAGTTGCGCTTACTTGGTCGTGATTTGGTGTATCTGTTCTTATATAAAAGAAGAGAACCGCGCCCGCAGCGATCCAAATTAACCATTTCCAGTTGTTCATGCGGTCAACTCCTTTATGCTTATACTAGTAATATAATATTCAGATTTATATTACTCAATAGGACTATAGGAGTAAGTACTAAGAATCTGTTATATTTTTGAAGGAACTGGATACTTTATCGCGTTTTTCTTCATCTTATCCCGTGCAGACATGATTAAATCTTCTCCAAGGACATCTGATAATTGCAATAAGTAAATAAAAACATCAGCCATTTCATCAATTATTGCTTGTTTATCATGAGTAATTGCTTCTTCACCTGAACGCCATTGAAAACATTCGAGCAGTTCACTCGCTTCAAGTGATATAGAAATAGCTAAGCTGCGCGCATCATGATTACCATTCCATCCTCGGTTATTACTAAATTGTTGGAGATCTTGAATGATTTCTTTCATACGTATCTTCCCCTCTTCATTAAAATTTGATGTATTGTTTTAGTATAATAAAAGAAGGGAGAATACACATGAATTTCCAACCAATTTCACCTGAATTTTTTCAACAACCAACTATTGAACTTGCTCGAAACTTAGTGGGGCAATACCTTGTTCATCAACATGCGGAAGGTTTAATGGTTGTAAAGATAATTGAAACTGAAGCATATATGGGACCTGAAGACAGAGCTGCGCATAGTTATGGGAATAGACGAACAAAACGAACTGAAATAATGTTTGGTGAGGCAGGCCTCGTTTATACATATCAAATGCACACACATACACTAATGAACGTTGTCAGTGGACCTCCTGATAAACCACAAGCGGTGTTGCTGAGGGCTGGTGAACCCGTAATTGGTCAAGAGTTAATGAGGAAATTTAGGGGAACAACGCCAATGAAAAACTGGACGAATGGTCCGGGTAAATTAGCGAAAGCGCTAGATGTGCGAATGAGTTATTATGGTCATCATTGGTCGAAAGAACCGCTTTTTATTGCCCCGGGACAGAGGGATATTGAAATTGAAATAGGTCCACGTGTAGGTATTCAAAATACAGGCGAAGCGGTTCATTACCCATATCGCTTTTCAGAAAAAGGACATCCAATGGTATCCAAGTATCGGTAAAATGTTTAATGGGATATTTTAGTGGAATACTATTGATGAACAAACTATTAAGGGGTGATTTAGAAATGGCTAAAATTGCAACTTTAATCACAGATATGTTTGAAGACATCGAGTATATGGATCCGACGAGAGCATTTAACGAAGCGGGTCATGAAGTATTTACAATTGAAAAAGAAGCAGGAAAAGAAGTAAAAGGCAAACAAGGAGATGCCATGGTGACCATTGATCATGGTATTGAAGATGTGAAACCTGAAGATTTCGATGCATTGTTCCTACCGGGCGGTTTTTCACCTGATCAATTACGAGCAGATAATAGGTTTGTGGAATTCACAAAAGCCTTTATGGATGCAAAGAAACCAGTATTTGCAATCTGTCATGGTCCACAATTATTAATTTCGGCAAAAGCACTTGAAGGTCGTGACGCAACGGGTTATAAATCGATTGGACAAGATATGTTATATGCCGGAGCGAAATTTGTAGATATAGAAGTGGTTGTTTGCCAAAATCAATTGGTGACAAGCCGACAACCTGAAGATATTCCAGCATTTAATCGTGAATCTCTAAAATTATTAGAACAACTATAAACCAACAATGGAACTGTCCTAAAAGTCGTAAAATATGACTAAGGGCAGTTCCTTTTTTATATTTAGTAGAGGTTGATTTCCGTTGCAAAGCACTTCCATGTTTCGAAGCTAGCAAAGCGATGCAACTCACTTTCATGTTTCGAAGCTAGCAAAGCGATGTAGAAACAGAAACAGAAACAGACGGACGCTTGCCACGGGCATGGCCTTAGCCCAATGTCATCAAGCTAACC
>NZ_AMGD01000093.1:0-204 GCF_000297555.1 Paenisporosarcina sp. TG-14 | reverse complement strand
TGGCCAACGTGGAACCAATGAAAACACGAACGGTCGAATCCGGAGAACCTATCCAAAAGGAACGGATTTCAGTAAGATGGCCCAGAATGAGATAATCGATTTTCTCTTGAATTTCAACCAAATCCCAAGAAAAGTGCTTAACTACAACACATCTTTTGAGATATTCATGAACTATTTACCGTGTTCGACTTGAGTTGACAATTT
>NZ_AMGD01000092.1:0-842 GCF_000297555.1 Paenisporosarcina sp. TG-14 | reverse complement strand
GGCACCAGGATCTGCAAAGTAGAAGGGGATTTCCAACGTCTTTTCTACCTCAATCCATAAATGAAATTCCTTGCCTCTGTCGGCAGTGATGGATTTCACCATTTTCTTAGGAAGGTTTTTCAACAGTTGGATGATTGCCTGAGCCGTTGCGGTAGCTGTCTTTGATGATAACTTTTGAATTATGGTGAAACGACTTGTGCGCTCCGTTAGAGTAAGAAGTTGGCTCTTATGAGCCTTACCTATAATCGTGTCCACTTCCCAATGTCCAATCTCATTCCGAGGTGCCTGACGGGAATGAATTTCTTTCAGTTGAGGCATTTTTCCACGTGTTTCCAGCTCATGGTTTTTTAGTTTTTTCCCTTTGCGGATAAACAACTTTTGGGATAAGTGAAACAGACCAAGAGCTGCATAGCGATAGATAGTGGAAACACTTATAGGAAAGGGTTTTCCAATCACTTTCCTATAGCGATTGACGATGCTTTCAGGTGACCACCCCTTCTTCAGATGAGATAGGATATGGTCAATTGCTTCAAGATACAACGAACGCTTACAGCCACAACTTTCTCGCTTAGTTTCATAATCAATCTGTGCCTGAATGGCTGTGTAAGGAGAAACACGTGCTAATTCATAATTGATGGTACTTTTACTTCTGTTTAACTGCCTTGCTATATAGGAAAGTGATTTTCCGTTCAGAAGGTAAGCTTCGATTAATACTCGTTCCTGTGCTACGATATGTTTGTAGCTCAATTGGGACACTCCTTTAGTTGATTAGCCTTAACTAATGTGTACCCTATTGAGCTATTTTTATTATTAACCGTTCGACTTAATATGATAATCTACAA
>NZ_AMGD01000091.1:0-20321 GCF_000297555.1 Paenisporosarcina sp. TG-14 | reverse complement strand
ACAAGTTGAACGGGAATAAACGGGTTTGAACAGGAATAAAGCGACCTCGAACAGGAATAAACATCTCGCGAACGGGATTAAATCAAAATGAACAGGAATAAAGACAGTAACCCAAGAATATTACCCTCACATGTATGTAGTAATCTTTTTAAATTATTTAAAAAATTGGCTAGTGATATGGATAAGTTGTTATATCTGACACCAAAATTAAAAAATGATCGTTTTTCAGCAATCTCCCAAAGGTCAATGGTAGTGATAGACTCAACCACCGTAAGATTGCCTACTAGAAAGAGAAAAGCGCTCTTCACTTTAATTCTTTAGTTTATGATGCAGTGGTTTTACCGTCAAAAGCGACCTGGTGAACTTTCAATCTCTGAGTTAGAGCAGTCATACCAAAAGTAACAATGAAACCATAGTCAATTTGAAATAATATATATGACTCTAACTCTTGCAGAACAAGAAAAAGACTAACCAAGGTTAACTTGGTTAGTCTTTTCTCCGTTCTACTAATCGTTAATTCACTCGTGCAAATCCAAACCCTGATGCGTAATCATCACCAGTTGACGCTCCAAAACCGCCTTTAATATCATATGTTTTTGCACGGTTCTGAAGGTTTGTGCGCAATTGAGCGTTCGTCCAGCTTGGATTTTGTGACCAGATTTTTGACGCTAATCCAGCAATGTGTGGTGATGCCATAGATGTACCACTAATCGTATTATATCCACCATTATTCCATGTAGAGTAGATCGCTGCACCAGGAGCTGAAACTTCTACATCACCTTGTTGAATGATGTAATCACCATCTGTCGAAGCATATCCACGAGACGAAAAGTCTGCAATACGGTACGTTCCGTTTTGCTGAACATTTTCAAGTGCTGCTACAGCTACTGCATTAACAAGTGCTCCCGGATAACCAATTGACCCTTGATTTGGACCTGAGTTACCAGAAGCAGCTACAACTAGAACACCTTTGTTATAAGCGTAAGTTACAGCGTTTGAGATTAAGCTGTCATTTCCTGCAGAGCCAAGAGACATGTTGATTACTGTTTTTGTACCAGTAGACGTAGCTTGATCAGCTGTATGTCGAATTGCAGCAGCAATATCGTCAGAATATCCTGATCCATTATCTCCAAGTACTTTATATGCCCAAAGGTCTGAAGCAGGAGCAACTCCAAAAATTCCTGCACCATCGCTTCCACCATCAGCTAATGCAGAACCTGCTACATGTGTACCATGTCCGTGAGCATCGTTACAAGTACCATTTGTGATTTGTACGACACGAGTGAAGTCTTTACATTGTTCAACAGTATTGACTAAATCGTAATGGTTTACATTAACGCCAGTGTCAAGAACGGCAATATTAATACCTTGTCCACCAGAAGTAGTTGTTTGGTTACTATTATTGTAGATGGCTTTTATACCCCATGGTGTTTGGTGAGTCGGATATTCAGCAGCAGCTATTTTACTTTGAGTTGCTCGTACTACGGTATCAAGAGTAACTATCTGTACTTTAGTTACAGTAACATTTTTGTTTTTTTGCAGTGCAGTAAATTGTGTATCAGTCATTTCAGTGGAGAAACCATTTTCAGTTAGTTCCCATCTTACTTTGTATTGATCTTTCAGTGTAGATTTTGTAGATTGATTAGATGCTTCAACATAAACTCGGAATTTCTCGACACTAGTATTACTCGTCGATTCTGCATTTGCACCTATAGTAGGAAATGTTAGACTAGCAGCCAATAAAACACTCATAAAGATTTTTCTCGATCTTTTCATTGTGTGTGCTCCTTTTGTCGATGTATTTTTGTTTCTAAAACAAATCTAGCATATATAGATATTTTCGTTATTGGGAAAATTCAGTTTTTTAATATCAGAATAAATTATATCTGCTATTTTTGTGTAGAAATAATGAGTCAAATGTAATGACTTCTTTACTAATATGGATGTGTGCATATATTTATTAGAAGGTTATTTTCCAATTTATCCAATCCGCATGATATATATCACACTATCATTCATTTTAATATAGTTATATAGTCATAAGGATAACGAATTAAAGAGAGTCAAATTATTCATTGGGAAAATTCAGTTAAATTAAGTAAAATAAATGAAAAAAATAGTATAATAAGATAGATGAAAAGCAATAATTGAATCTTCTCGTGATAATTTAAGAAAATTCCTCCTCTCTAATTTGAAGGATTTATACATTTAAATATTGGAATACTCTAAAAATTGTTTATAATAGAATTAAAATCTTTTGAAAGAAGGTGAAAAAATGCAAATAGGCTCATTAATAAAGTATCATCGAACAAAAATGAAAATGACACAGAGCCAACTTGCAATTGAAATTTGTTCAATCACACATCTTAGTAAAATAGAAAATAATAGCAAAGAAGCGAATGTAGAAACAATTAGACTTTTATTAAATCGACTAGAAATAAATGTACAAGACGCCGAAGAAAGTGAACACAATATACATATATTACTTGAACAAATAATAAAAAATATCCATTATATTGAACATGAGAAATCACGTATTACCTTTCTTAAATTAGATTTTTATAAGGAGATTATAGCGTTTACTAAATATATTTACTTGTATGAAATTTATAAATTAAGATATTACATTTTTATTAAAGACTTAAAATTAGCTGATGACCAGATAAGATGGCTGAATACACAAAAGCAAAATTTTTCCCAACATGAACAATATTTACTTTTATATTTCTCTGCTATATTATTAATTTTGAAGGGAGAATATGGAGAAGCAGAAGAGAAACTTTCAATAATTATTCAAGAGATCGCAGTGAGTAATACTTTTGAAGGAGAAATCTATTATCATCTTGCTCTCGTAAAGGGATATTTGGAACAATCAGGTCACGCTATTTACTACGGTAAAAAGGCCATGGAATTTTATAAAGATCAATTTAATTACAAGAGAATTTTGCATGTTCACATGTCCCTAGCAATCAATTATTCGCAATCTAAGATTTATGAAGAGGCATTAGTATGCTATGAACATTTGATTAGAAACGCTGAAATGCTTAAGGAGAATGACCTTCTTCCGCATATTTACCACAATATTGGAGATTTAAGACATAAGATGGGTGACTATCTAATTGCTCTAGAATACTTCAAAAAAAGCTCAGGTATTTTTAATAAGGACACCGAAGAGTATCTACTTTGTTTGCATAATATTGCACTTACAGAATTCAGGTTAGAAAAATGGATTGAAAGTAAAAATAGTTTTACTATACTAAATGAAAAGTCTATAAAAATGAAAGTGCCACAATACCAGCTTTATTCATCGTTTTATTTATTACTACTTAATAATCAAAAACAAAAGGCCATGAGTTTTTTAGAAGATAAAGTCGTCCCTTATATAGTGAAGATGGATAAACAAAAAGAATACCATCATTACTTTTCTAAAATGCTTGCAGAACATTTTAAAAATGAAGGAAAGTACGAAAAAGCAGTTAAATTCATTTTATGAGGAGTGTTTGATATGAAGAATACCATTTTTTTTGCACTGATTATGATAATTAGTTTTTCCTCACTCGCGAATATTAATTACTATGCCGCTGAAAAAACAAATGAAGTTGCTTATGAAGAAACGACTAGCGTACCTGTACATCCTCCAGTCTGAGTAGAGAAAGTTCAAAGATATCTATGAACTAATAATTCAGATTTTTCAATAAAATGTGTAGAAAAATAAAAAAATCCAACATATGTTGTTGGATTTTTTTTGTGCTTAACTTAGAAATAGTAGTTGGCGAAAACTCTTGAACTGAAATGAAACAATAAGAAAGAGAAGAGCAAAGACTCTTCGCTCTTCCCTTTCTTCCTCTTATGATACAGTGGGTTTACGGTCATAGCGACCAGGAAAACCTTGTCAATAAAATCTTTACTTCAGTAACGCCACATCGGTCTCAACAGCTGCTTGGCTAACTGCATCTGCTACAACTTTGGTAATACGTTTGTCAAAAGCATTTGGAATAATATAATCTTCAGATAGATCATCTTCATCTATTAAAGACGCGATAGCATAAGTAGCTGCCAACTTCATAGACTCATTAATGTCGGTAGCACGTACATTAAGCGCACCTCGGAAAATTCCTGGGAATGCTAATACATTATTAACTTGGTTTGGAAAATCAGAACGGCCTGTCGCGACAACCCTTACACCATATTCTTTCGCTAAATCAGGCATTATTTCAGGCGTTGGATTCGCGAGTGCGAAAACGATTGAATCAACATTCATTTTATCAATCATTTCTTTTGTAAGGATGTTGCCGACTGAAACGCCAATGAACACATCCGCACCTGACATCGCATCAAACAAAGAACCACTTCTATGAGATAAATTTGTTTTTTCAGCAATTGCATCTTTCGCAGGATTCATGCCATCTGGGCGTCCTTTGTAAATAATTCCTTTTGAATCACATAACATGATATGTTTAAACCCAATTTTATTCAAAAGATTTACAATTGAAATACCAGCAGCTCCAGCGCCATTAACAACTATTCTAACTTCGCTCATTTTCTTATTTACGATTTTCAATGCGTTGATTAAACCAGCACCTACTACGATTGCCGTTCCGTGTTGATCATCATGAAAAACAGGAATATTGCATTCCTTTCGTAAACGCTGCTCGATTTCAAAACATCTAGGTGCAGAAATATCCTCTAAATTAATGCCTCCAAAAGTTGGACTAATTGCTTTTACAATACGAACGATTTCATCGACGTCTTGCGTATCCAGACAAATAGGGAAGGCGTCAATGTCAGCAAATTTCTTTAGCAACAAGGCCTTTCCTTCCATCACAGGTAGGGCAGCTTCAGGACCGATATTCCCCAAACCTAGTACAGCAGATCCATCCGTAACAATAGCGACGAGATTCCCTTTAATCGTATAGTCATATACTGCTGATGGGTTTTTTACAATCTCGATACAAGGTTCTGCAACACCTGGAGAATAAGCTAAACTCAAATCAACGTTATTTTCCAAAGGCACTTTAGAGAGGATTTCCATCTTCCCTTTATTAATTAGGTGCATTTCTAAAGCCGAGCTAATTGTTTTCACCATTTATGATGCCACTTCCCTTCATGAATAATAATATTTTGAGTATTCTAATTAATAACATTATTCCTTAAATTACACAACCTTTTTTTTGGACCGTTATTTTGAGAATAAAACAGTGAAGCGCTATAAGTGCTTATGTATAGAGGTTTTAGTACTGTGTTAAATAATTGGAGATGTGAAAAAAATTTTTTGATATTACTGTAATTTAAAAGAAGACATGTAAATTGATGTTGATTATTAGAATTTAAGGAGAGATATTGCAAATACAGAGGAGAATCTGAAATTTATGTTATATACATATTCAGTCAGTAGCCTTAATGGTGTAAAATAATAGAAAGAATAGCTTAGGTAGTTAACGTGCTAAGCTACAAGCTTTCGTGGAATTAAACCAATTTAAAAGGAGAATTCAGCGCATGACAGGAAACACACACATCATAGGCGGTTTAGCAGCAAGTCTTGCGTTTACACAATTTACGAATTACGATCCAGTACTTTTAGTTGGAGCGGGCGTTATCGGTGCTTTGATTCCAGATATATGCCATGGAGGCAGTAAAATGGGTCGGACATTTCCAATGCTATCGAAAGTCATCAATGTCATCTTCGGACATCGTTCATTCACTCATAGTTTGTTATTTTTAGTGTTAATTGCAATTATTATGAATTCATTTGTAACAAATGAAGCAATAACAGCGGGAATTTTGATTGGAATCGTTAGCCATATGATATTAGATATGGCAACAAAAAATGGAATCAAATTGCTGTATCCATTAAAGATAACGGTACGTTTTCCCATTACGACTAGAACTGGAAGTATGGTGGAATATGTAGTGATGGCCATCTTATCCGTACTTTCGGTGTATTTTGGATACGAGACGTTTAGTTATTATTTATAAGTCGAGTGTAGGATTCAAATTCAATTACGGTTATTGATGCATATTTAGTTGCGAACAGAAAGCAAGAAGGAATAGAAGTAGGAGAATGGAAATTTTTTTAGAATATTCGCCTCCACTCATGAAAAATGGATATGGAAACTCAACAACTTATTCAGTTGTTGGGTTTTTTTCTATCTTGTATGGCAAGGGTTTAACTGAAGCTTTGGAGGATAAATTCAAGGTACTATAACCTAGTTTCTTTGCTACAGGCAATCTTGCCGTCGATCTTAATCCCATTCATAACAATGATGACCAGAAGGTGAAATTACGGCCTATTGATACGCATAATTCAGGGATTTCTATACTGTAGCGTGCCTCAAATGAATAAAGGAGATGGCTCAGTTGTAATTATTGGGTGTCACGTTGTAATTATGAAGCGTGACGTAGTAAAAATAGCCCACCACGTTGTAAAAATCGTGATCCACGTTGTAATAGTGAAATTAAGGAATTTATTTGTGTTTATATGAATATGGAAGTAAAAAATGATACTCACTCTATTGAAGTATTCTAGAGAAATGTAGAAAATAGCGTTACTTTTCAGTCTCCAAATATAATTACCGGTGGCTTTGTTGTGAAGTTAATTCATTAAAAATGAATAATAATTAACTTTTCTCATAATATATAATTATCCATTGACTATTTTGGTCAATCGGCATAAACTGAAAATGACCAAGCTGGTCAATTGATTTATTAGGCAAGGAGGATGACCATGTTTTCTAAGTTTTTGAATTTGAATCCAGAAAAACAACAACGAATTATTAATGCAGCATGTAAGGAATTTGCTCAAAAAGGGTATGACAATGCATCGACCAATGAGATGGTAAAAGAAGCGGGGATTTCAAAAGGATTGTTATTCCACTATTTTAATAGTAAGAAAGAATTGTATTTATATTTATATGATCATTTGCAAGAAATGTTTATGGAAAAGATATATGCAAAAATAGACTGGAATGAGCGAGATATATTTACTAAATTAAGGCAAATGGCATTGCTGAAATTTGACTTATTTATTGAGTATCCCGAGTTGATAAATTTTATTAAAAGTGCCTATTTTGAAGACTCGAATGAAGTTAAAAATGAAGTAGCTCAAAGGCATAATAAATTGGTAGTTACTGCTTATCAACAGTTTTTTTCAGACTATGACCATTCTAAATTTAAAGAGGATATAGATATTAACCAAGCTATAAATATCATTTTTTGGACGATGGAGGGTTTTGCAAATCAACAACAGGAGAAATATAAAAAATTCTCATCTGACCAATTAAATATGGAAGAGATAATAGCGGATATGGAGACTTATTCAGAGACGCTAAGAAATGCTTTTTATAAATAGAACTAAATCGTTCTACCAGGATAATCTTGATATAAAAGAGGAGGTTTTATCATGAATGTAATTGAAATTAATAATCTAACGAAAACTTATGGAAAAGCAAGAGGGATATCTAATGTGAATTTTAATGTTGAAGAAGGAGAAATCTTTGGATTTATTGGACCGAATGGTTCTGGGAAATCAACAACGATACGAACTATATTGTCACTCATTTTCCCAACCAGCGGAAGTGCTAAAATTTTTGGCAAAGACTGCATCGAATTTGCTCCCGAAATTGCAAAAGAAATTGGCTATTTGCCATCTGAAGTGTTCTACTACGACAATATGAAAGTGATAGATCTATTAAAATATTCTGCTAGTTTTTATAAAAAAGATTGCACGAAAAGAATTAAAGAGTTGGCTGAGATAATGGATTTAGATCTAACTAAAAAGATTGATGACTTATCTTTAGGCAATAAAAAGAAAGTGGGTATTGTTCAAGGGTTACTTCATGATCCTAAGTTAATTATTCTAGATGAGCCTACAAGTGGTTTGGACCCATTAATGCAGCATAAATTTTTTGATTTGCTAGAAGAAGAGAATAAAAAAGGTGCAACCATCTTATTTTCATCTCATATTTTAAGTGAAGTTCAACGATTATGTGATCGTGTTGCCATTATTAAAGACGGTAAAATTATTAAGGTAGAAAAGATTAGTACTTTAAAAGACAACAACTTTAAACGGTTTAAAATTCAAACTACAGCTACAGTAAATAAGGATGTCTTTAATATAGCTGGCGTCAATGATTTCGACGTAAAAGGGGACATATGTAGCTTTTTATTTCGGGGTAATATTAACGACGTAATGAAAAAAATAGCCGAAATTGACATAGCGAATCTTTGGATAGGGGAGCCGGATCTTGAGGAAATCTTCATGCACTATTATGAAAAGGAGGACTAATAAGCTATGAATATATTTCTGCATGAATTGAAGGCATATCGTAAATCAACCATTATTTGGACGCTATCATTAAGTGCATTAGTTCTCGTATTCATGTCTTTATTTCCGTCGATTTCAAAGGAAATTGATGAGTTTAAAAAGGTGCTGGAAGCTTTTCCAGAGCCGGTTAGGCAAGCACTCGGAATAGAAATAAATACGATGGGTTCTATTTTGGGTTTTTATTCCTACACATTTGTTTATCTCACTCTTTGCGGAACGATCCAAGCGATGATTATAGGCATATCCATTATCTCAAAGGAAGTACGTGAAAAAACGGCAGACTTTCTATTAACTAAACCTGTTACACGTTCAAAAATAGTAACATCCAAAATTCTGGCAGCAATCATTTCTTTACTCATTACAAATGTTATTTTTATCGCTGTTGCAAGTTTGGTAGTTTCTCAAGTGAAAACTGAAGATTACAGCGTCACACTATTTTTTATGATTTCGATTACACTGCTTTTCATGCAGTTAATTTTTCTTTCATTGGGAATTGTCATTTCAGTTGTTTTTCCTAAAATTAAATCAGTGATGGCTGTTTCTCTTGGGACTGTCTTTAGTTTCTTCTTTATTGGCATGTTCGCTTCAACAACTGGAGAAGGAGCAAAACGCTATCTTTCGCCATTTAAATATTTTGATACAGCCAGTATCATTGAAAATGGTAGCTATGAGCTTTCATTTATTATCGCAGGAATTACCATAATCATTGTCTCGCTAGTTGTTAGCTATATCATATATGCAAAAAAAGATATCCATGGAGTTTAACTATATTGGGTTTTAAGGGAGGGGCTTCGTTATGAATATTATGATGAGAGAAATGAAAGCTCATCGCAAATCACTTATTATATGGTGTATCGGCGTGGTAGTAATGGTTGGGAGCGGTATGAGTAAATTTGTTGTTATGTCTTCCACAGGCCAATCCATGAATGATCTTATTGCTCAGATGCCAAAATCCTTACAAGCTATCATGGGAATTGGAACACTGGATATATCAACGGCTAGTGGTTATTTTGGGATTCTCTTTTTATATTTGTTAATCATGGCAACGCTTCATGCTGTTATGCTTGGAGCAGATATTATTTCAAAGGAAGAACGAGATAAGACTGTCGAGTTTTTATTTGTAAAACCCATCTCAAGAAGTGAAATTATCACATCAAAATTGCTAGCAGCTCTTGTAAATATTGTGATTTTCAATATCGTCACATGGGTTTCAAGCGCAGTTATAGTTGGAAAATATAGTAATGGTGAATCCGTCAGTGCTGATATCGCTATTACAATGGTAGGCATGTTTATTTTACAACTATTATTTTTAGCGATTGGAAGTGCAATAGCATCTGTAATTAAAAAATCGAAAAAGGCTAGCTCATTAGCAACAGGAATCCTTTTAATGACGTTTATGTTATCAATTGCAATCGATTTAAATGACAAGTTAGACAGTTTAAAATATGTAACACCGTTTAAATATTTCGAAGCGAAAAATGTCATGTACGGTGAAGGTTTTGAGACCGTATTTGTGTTATTGTCAGTAATCATTATCGTTGCATTATTTACGCTAACATTTGTTTTTTATAAAAAGAGAGATTTAAATGTGTAGGATATAATTGTATAAGGCTCCCTTTCTCGTGGAATATGGGGGGATAATAGCATGGTTGGAGATGCAAGAAAAGTTTGTAGCGTGAGTTCCAACATGGAAAAAGGATTTACCAATGTATCAGCTTTAGTCTCCGGCTCGCTATGGACGACAAACCCGATGCATCTTAATCTAGGGATATAAAGAATTGCGATGTGAAGTTGTCACATCGCAACTCTTAGTTTTTAGAATCAATCTTGCACAAAATATAAGATAAACGCTTCTTATTTCTTGGTTATATTTATGTTTAAATAAATTTAGAGGTTATGAAGATGTGAAGAATTGTTTTTAAACTAAATGGCAGGATTATTTAATAAGAGGTTGGAGGATTTAATGTGACTAATAAAACGAAAAAAATCATTATAAGTTTAGTTGGGTTATTTGTGTTTTTTATTCTGATAATGACTTGGTTTTATCCCTATTCTGTTTTCAGTATTCATAAAAGTTATTCTTTCACACCTGACCCAGTTGTTGTCGATGGATATGTTAAAGATTTAAATGAATTTAAAAGCTCTTATGAAAAAGATTTAGAGGAATTGAGAACGGATAGCACAATAGATTTAACAACTGACCGAACGCAGTATTTGCTACCGTTGTTTGAACAAGATTGGTTACTCAGTAAGGAGCCTGTAAAGTTGAGTATGGATGATTTAGATAACATTTTACTCCAAGTGAAAAATGCTAGAAAAACTTTACTGAAACTTTTAGCTAACGAGGATTATAAAAAAGAACAAAGGCGATATTTAGTCGATAGTATAAGAAATATACTATCATTAGAAGAAGAAATTGTTGATATAAAAACAGGTAAAGCAGAATCAAGAAAAACACTAAAAATTCAATTTAGTAATCTTCACGGGAGTTTTTTAAATAACTTTTTGATGTTTGAAATTTTTTATGAAAGGTCACGAAACGAGTAATTTTATTATTAAAGTAACGGGTGGCTAAAGTTGAGTAAGTAATTTAAAAAATATGGAAATAGCGTAGTTCAAATTGAACTACGCTATTTTATTTTAAGACAACAAAAAGCACCGCATTATGCGATGCAATTAGTTATACATTTTCATTAACATTTTAACGTGTAAATTTGATTTTTGCGATAGGTAACGGAACCTGTTACGAAATTGTATCTTCGGCCCATTTCTTGTTAAACAATAAGTGTCTATTCTCGCGTAAACCAAACCCAAAAACTCTGCATTCTAACTGGTTTCTTTTATTCGTGAGGTTATGGTGCAGTAAGTTTTGAGCCAAAGCGACTTGGAAACATGTCGATCCTGTATGATAAATTATTTCCTCAGCTGGTGCTTTGTTAAAAGTAACCGGATTTTAATTTGCCCGGTTTTTATTATAACGTCTGGTTTTTGGGGTTACTAATTTAGCTGAAGTCACATGTCGATGTTTCGTAGCATTCCAATAGGTTCTTAAGATATATAAACTACCTAGCGCTAAAGCTGCACCAAATGAGTCAAGAAATACATCTTGAGTCGATGGAGTTCGCCCTCCAGTTAAAGATTGGTGATATTCGTCTGCCATCGCAATTACTACGGTAATGACAAATGCCATTCTGATTTTACGTACCACGATATAGGCTGCAATGGCTAGTGCTCCAAAAATAACAATATGTGCTCCTTTTCTAATTAGAAACTCAATAAATGCATGATAACCACGTTCTTCTACAGAAATGGTCGTTCCCCAATACGGGATTTGAAAAAGTGATAGAACTCCCTTTAAAGGTTCACTAGGAAGCCATTTCATTAAATTGGGGATTAGTGATTGTTGTTCATAAGTTTGCCCAGAAGAGTAAAAGAGAGTTAGTAAAATGAGGATAAATAAAATGTATTTTTTCATAAATATTATTCTATCATGTATTAGCATATTTTTCCTGTTTTAAGATTTTTAATTAATTATAATGAACTGGAATGAAACCATCTAGCACCATCCCCTAAAAGAAGCCTACACATCACTAGCAGCAGAAGCCCTTTTGCATTTTTAATTGAACTGAACTAAAAGCTGCATCTATTCCTGAAAAATAGCTGATTTACTTCCTCCTACCCTATGAATATATTATTTCAAGGTAAGTCATTGACTTCATGTGCTACACGGATTCCAGACTCAATAGCCCCTTGTATCCAACCGTGTGGGAGGGCAGTGTGTTCCCCTGCAAAGTGTACCCTTCCTTCCGGAGAAGAGATAGCATGAAAAAGTTCTGTTTCTTGTTCAGGTTTGAACAACGAAAAAGCCCCGCCTGAATATGGATTTAGAGCCCATCTGTAAGAAGCCCCTGTTATAAATTCATCATATACTTGTTGCCCATGTATGGTAGCCAAGTTCTTTAAAGCTTGTTGAATTCGATTTTCCTCACTTAAACCGATCCATGGTATAGCATCATCCTCCCAAGTATAGCTAGCTATAATCACTCCTGGCCCGTTATCCCCAATTCCATGACTGGGATAATAACTAAATCGAATGGGCAAATCCGTCGCCGTATGCCCACCTTGTATCCCATCATCCTCCCAAAATCTACTCTTAAACTGAAGACCAATCTTTGTAGAAGTCACATAATGAAGTTCCCGAATCGCCTTCCACTTGTTGTGGGAAAAAGAATCGTGGGGTTCAACTTCAACAAATTGCATAACCGAGAATGGGATGGTCAAGATGCAAATGTCACATGTCGTTTCCATTGGTTTCAACGACTCTGTATCCATAGAATAAATGGTAACTTGGTTATTACGCTGCACAATTTTGGTCAACTTTTGTCTATACAAAATGTCTTCTTTTAATTGTGGGAGAAAAGCTTGTGGAAGTTGATCGTTACCACCGGTAATTTCATAGAAACTGACAGTAGGATTGAAAAGAATGATTAATTCTCGTAATATATCAAGAAAAGCGAGTTCACTCAAGCCCTCGATAGCAAGGAGTACCTTAATCATTTCAATTGCACCAGGAGATAAAGTAACCCCATTTGGGTTATACCTTAAAAAACCGTCCATCGAGTATCTATCATATTCCTTTATTACCCATCTCCAATTTTCCAGCGGATTTAAATTGATAAAGTCTATAACTGGTTGAATTACTGTTTGAATCAACTCCTCAGCTGTTTTGCCTTTTTCGTGAGGGGCAACTGGGTAGTCAAGAATATCAGGGTTCTGTTTATACAGATATTGGCGCGTTTTAATTCCATTTACATAGATCAGGTCGTTAGGCGTAGAGTTAATAAACGAATTAACTGGTAAGTGGAATTTTTTTATGTATTCCAAAGTGAAATAATGATGATTTGGAATACGCATCGCTCCTGCTTCCATATACTGTCCATTGATAAAAGGGGATCGTTTCGTATAGATACGTCCCCCTACTCTATTGGAAGCTTCAAGGATGGTTACATTGTGCCCAGCTTCCTTTAACAAAGAGGCAGCGACCAGTCCTGCCATACCTGCACCGACAATGAGTATCTTTTTGGGAGCTTGCGTTTTATTTAATCCATGTTGAATAGTTGAAACCATTTGATATGGTGATATAAGAGGAAGGGTGTCAGTCATTACTCGTTCTCCTTTTCATACCTCATCAGATTTGCGAAGTAAACCATCTATTATTTGAGGTTACAATCAATCTATTCTTCTACACATAATCCTATGTAAAATAACCTTATTTTTTTCATAAGTTGGAAGTCTCTAGAGCACCTTCAATGGAGTCATTTCTGACAGGTAATTTTAAGCTACTCCAAGAAAAAATCCGCCTTTGAGTTTAGAAAATGACTTGGGTGGATTTAAAATCATACTTCATAAGAAGTACATTTTTGGGGGATATATATTCATCAGACGGGAAAAGTGAATCCGCCAAGGGAGTAGTGGCAGAGGGTAACTTCCTAGAACTGGTGTTTTGTCAACACGTTGTGGATGCTCCATGCAAACCAGTTCATTTTTTTACTAACTGCAGGAAGTATTTTTATGTTTGTAGAATTCTCAAGAGAAAATGCATATATTGTTCTATAGTTGCATTAAGGAAACTTTTTTTCTTGAAGGAAAAAGATTTCTGGTTTTCTTACATATTTTTATTTAGGAGGTATTTTATGTTTGTAGGATTCTTAAGAGAACATGCATTTGCTTCTAATTCATTACCTGTATTGTTATGGGCGACTTCTTTTTATATTTGTAAAATTCTTAAGAGAAAATGCATATGATTCCCCAACATGGAAGACAAAAGGTTTTTGGACCGAAAATGATTGCTTTCTGATCCAAACGTTTCTGTCAACCGGGGCAGCATAGAGCATGCATTACCATAAACGAATCAATTCCATATTCCTCTCCAAAAGAATCCACCGACTAAACGTCGATGGATTATTTTGATTCCCATTCAGAATTCCATAAAAATTAGAATAATCCAGCAACCAAGAAGTTGCTGGAATATTTTGGTTTTTAAAAATGTGGCTATTGAAATTGTAATTCCGAAAATCAATCGAGCAAACAATTCTATCCGATTCTTGAAAAAACGTAACTGGTCAGCTCGCAAATTTCGAAACGGGTGAACTGGAACAAAGCGACAGCGAACAGGAATAAACACCTTGTGAACCGGATTAAATCACAATGAACAAGGAATAAACACTTGTGGCGGATGAAAATCAGCTACTGCTGCTTAATTTATAGGGAAAAGGGTATTTATACTTGAGAATGATGATTTTTTATTAGTTAAAGGATTCTAAGCTTAAAGTATATTCCCTCTAGTATTTATTATGAAAGTTGAATAAAAAGAAGCCAGTAGGGTATTAAATGTAAAAGAAGGATTTTATAGATGATCTATCTATTACTTGAATTGAGGGTGAAGAGAATGAAGAAAATGAATCGTGGAATGATTACAGCTTTATCTGCCATTGCAATAGCTCAAGGTTTGAAGGTATTTACACATAAAAAGTTAACTGGTAAGTGGGATTGGCGACCTCTAATTCAGACCGGTGGGATGCCGAGCTCACATTCTGCGGGAGTAGCGGCACTTGCTACGTATATGGCTGCGAATAAAGGGACAAGACATACTGAAACAGCGCTTGCAGTCGTTTTTGGGTCTATTGTCATGTATGATGCACAAGGAATTAGACGTCATACGGGTGAGATTGCACAACTTGTAAATGAACTTGAAGACAGATTTGAAATCATCTCCAGTGATTTTCCTAGTTTAATGTACAGCAAACGTGACACAGAGCTCAAAGAACTTCTAGGTCATCAACCGATTGAAGTTCTTGGTGGCGCAATTTTTGGTGTAGTACTCGGTCTCATTTCTGCGCAAATTGAAAATGATGAAAAAGATAAAAATCGAAATAATTAATGTTCCTAAACGTGACAATGTGAATAGCAAGAAAGAGGCGGCTGAATTTTTAACGGCAGCCTGTTTAATGGTGCGTATCTTTTACCTGTAGTTATGCTTCTAATCATCTTTTAATGGTTGTGAAATATAGCAGGTTAGGTCAGGTATCTGAAATTCCATTTCCATGAGTTAATTAGACAGAATGGGATGTGCATGATATGAAAAAACTAAGAGTTTTGTTAACATTGTCTTTATCATTTAACCTTTTACTTGTTGCTTTTATAGGCTTCGTTATTTTTAAAAAAGGACAATTAAATCTCTTTACTAATCAATTGTCGGATATCCCCACTGTGCAGGAATATCCGGATTATTATTTGTTGAAAAAAGACGTATTTGAAGCTAGTGACACGACAAATATAGATAAAGTATTTGTAGGTGATAGCATTTCAGATTATGGCGATTTTCAAGAATACTTTTCTGGAGAAGTTGTGTTCAATAGAGGTATTAGCAATGATAATGCTAAGGGTGTTCTAAATAGAATAGATGAAGTTGTAAATCGAAATCCAAAAGAAGTATATATCATGATTGGTATTAATGATATTTTGCATGGAACAGATATTATTGTATTTGAAGAGAATGTCAAAAACATAGTTCAAGCATTTGATCAATCTTCGTCTAAAGTTATTGTTCAATCAATTCTTCCTGTAAATAATGATATTTTTAGATATGAATTATCCAATGATGATGTAGCCGAATTTAACGAAGTACTCCAAAAGATAGCGCAAGAGAATGACTCTTCATATATAGACTTGCATCCATATTTCACTGATGAAAACGGAGAGTTGAAGAAAGACTATACATTTGACGGGATTCATTTGAATGGAAAAGGCTATCAAGTGTGGATCGATGTTCTTGCTTCTCGTTAGAAATATTTTAATTCTTGTTCAACAAATATAAGAAAAAGGAATCCATCAATTGAGTCGTTGATGGATTCCTTTTTTCGCTTAAGGAAAAACCCTTGGCTACCAGGGGGGAGTAGCCAAGGGCTTTCAGTGTTTTTGCTGCTTATTGTGTAAGTCTTGGTGCATCATGAAGTGGAGGAGGTATCAGCCACGCTTTATCTTTGTTAAGTTTTAAAAGCTTGGCACCAAATAGAGCTTTATCAGCGTGAAACTGTCCGAACATCATGCCGATGTCTTCGCGAACTGATTGACCCATTACTTGGCTGCACGCCACCAAACCTTGAGCAATGTTTGCAGATAATATGGCACTAATTTCAACGTCCATAAATCTTGCTCCTACAGGAATATCTTCAGCTGTAGCTACTGGGCGATCAGGAAGAGCTGGAGGAAGTGCAATTCCATTGGCTTTTAATATTTCTGATGCTTGTTGTACTTCTGCTTTTATCGTGTGAACAGTTTCTTCAAGTAGTGATTTGAGTGCTCTGTCGCCTGCATGATTAATGAAGGCTTGATAAACGCTTATTAATCCATTACTAGCAATAATATACGACCAAACACCAAACACTTCACCTTCATGCAATGGCTCTAGTTTAGGATTACCATTTAAAATACCCAAAAATAAATCTCCTCCTCAAGGTTGTTGTAATTTTGAATCCTTTTTACAAGGAGTCAATTACAATTTTTATTATGTGATGTTACTCTTTTTCCTATGCATTGGAAATTTTTTTACCAATGAGTATAAAGAGAAATGTTTTGGACATACTAAAAATACAAAGTTTACATATTAGTGGAGAATTGAGAATGTGAATAGTAATAAGGGAGCGGCTGAAAATGTAATTTCAGCCGCTTGTTTCATTAACAAGGAAGTCTTTAGCCTTATATTTTCGCGTTTTCAAGAAAAAGAAAAAACACCTATTTCATTTAAGAAAATAGATGTTTTTACTGAAATTTTTATTCTGTTAACCTCTTTTTCCAAGCCAAACTGCTACAAAAAGACCGACAAAGAGCGCGCCAATGCTAAGTGAAATATTGTTTAAAGTTAGTGTTAGTCCTGGGAACACTACAAAAAGTGAGCCGAAAACTAATCCGATAATCAGTGCGTACATCATTAATGGGAAGCGGGAAAGTAAATATTTAATGCCTTTACTGCTAAATATAAAGCCAGATGCAATTCCTGCTCCGATGACCATTATAATAGGGAGATTCAAGGTTGTAATTGCGTTAATTGCTGTGGGATATACGCCTATAATCAGTAAAACAAATGAGCCGCTGATACCTGGAAGAAGCATGGCCATACTTGCACCAGCACCTGCTAAGAATAATCCGATGATGGATAGGATCGTTAGTGTTTCGATAGGATTGCCGCCTTCATCTGGTTTGAAAAATGCCATGCTTGCAACTAGGATGGCACCGACTATTAAAATGACAAAATGTTTAGCTTTAAACGTGCCTCGTACATTTGCTTCTTTTAATAAATAAGGAAGAATTCCGAGAATTAAACCGAGAAAAAAGAAGTTAGTTGGTTGTGGATATGACTCAAGGAGCCATTCTACAGCGTGACTAAGTAGGAGAATGGCTGATCCCATTCCTAGTCCTAGGGTTAGTAAGAAAGGGACGTGTTTTTTCCATTCTTTTGTTGTAATTCCGCTAACTGCATTGATAAATTGATCATAAATTCCCAATAAAACTGCAATAGTTCCACCGCTGACACCTGGGATAATATCACTCGTTCCCATAGCCATACCGCGAAAAATATTTCTCCAATCAAACATATATGTATCTCCTTTTTTATCTAGATAGAAAGTATAAGATTTTTCGAGCAATACCTTCGTACTTGGCGTTGTTATGTCTAGCTCCAAACGCCAGCTCACACCTAAGCTTCAGACCCTCATGCGGAAACAAGTTTCCGAATCGTTTCTTCCAGCACCAGTGATGAGCTAGAAGGCGTTTTCTGCCTTTCTTGTCTATTCATTTTGTTATAAGTTTTTAGAATTAATTGCCAGTCCTCATTATACGCTAAGAATTTCCGTTCGTCATGGGATAATCGATTTAAAGTAGACTGCTGAATTTTCAGATGATAAGAAGCTAAAGCTGATTCAAGTTAACCGTTTATGTATATTCGCATATGAGCATAGTATGATAAAGTAACAAGATTTTACAGGGAGGAGGGTGAGAATGTTTTGCGCAAAATGTGGATTAAAAAATGAACATGAAGCGAAATTTTGCTCGAATTGTGGCCAGGAGTTAATAAAATCACGTTTTAAAGCAAAGAAAAAGAAAATGATTACTATCGTTGCAGGTTTTTTGTCGATACTTGCTTTAGTTGCTATTGGTTTTATTATAGCAACAACATTGAATGGTGCAGAAAAAGTAGTTCAGGTTGAAGTCAGCAAACAACTTTCACCCAAAAATGCAACTAAAGAAATGATAGAAGCTCCTAGGGTTGATCCTCCAAAACTTGAAAGTAAAAAGGAAGAACCCTTAAAAGAAAACAAACCTCTTAGTAATGAAAAAGAAAACAATCCAGTTAATAATGAAAAAGAAAAAACACAAATTATTAAAGAATCTCAATCTCGTGTGTACACAATTTTCACTGAAACAGGCTTAGGTTCCGGTTTTTTATTTGAGAATAAAGGGACTGTCGTGACGAATGCTCATGTTGTAGCTGGCTATACAGAAGTGATTGTTCGTAATGTATTGGGCAAAAAAACGACTGGACGGGTAATTGGTATTTCCGACAAATATGATATTGCTTTAATACAAGTTGATGATTACGCGGGGCAAACTTCACTTGAAACAGAAGCGAATGTAACGGACATTGGTAGTGAGGTCATCGCACTTGGAAGTCCACAAGGTTTAGAAAATTCGGCTTCGATAGGTTATTTAACAGGACTTGACCGCTCATTTGAATCCGGTTTTCAATACGATAATGTGTACCAAGTAGATGCGCAAATATCTCCTGGAAGTAGTGGAGGACCTTTACTCGATGCAAAAACAGGTAAAGTAATTGGCATTAATTCAGCAATACTGACAGCGGACCAATCGATTGGATTTTCCATTCCGATGTATACCATGATTGACTTGCTTAAAAAATGGTCTGATTCACCGATGACATCTGCTGAAGTGGCAAGTATATTTTCATTCTACGATGACTATGATTATGAACCTGAAGAACTTGAAGAATCTGAAGAAATTGAGGAACCCGAAGAACCTGAAGAAATACAAGAGAATACACAAGACGATAGCTATTACTTTGACGAGGGAAGTTTAACAGATTTTGTCCTTTATTTCCGTGAGAACTATGAAATGGCGCTTTATCATGAAGATTTTAACTTCATCGAAGACTTACTTCTGTACGATAGCCATTTATATCACGAAATGGCTGAATACATTACGGAAATAACCAATCAAGGCATGATTTTTGAGTTTACGAAAAATGAGGTAATGGGCATAGTTATCGAAGGAGACTATGCTGTCGTAAGCACATATGAAGTGTTTGAGTTCATGGATGGGGCCGGGGAATGGTCAACTTACGAGAGAACAAAAGATTATTCCATCGTAATCGATGAATATGATGCATTTCGAATTTCAGATATCGTTATTTTCGACTGAAGCCTTTAGAGAATTTCGATTCCGGCAGCCAATTTTGGGTGCTGGATTTTATCAAAAGATAACTTTGGTATTCGGATCGCTTTGAAACCGAGGGAAGGAAAGTGACGAGAGAGCTGAACTTCTCATTTTCTCACTTCATTAGGTTTCTGGGTTGCTTTGGACAGCAACATAAATAAAGAAGTGCGAGGTGACAAAATCACCTCGCACTTCTTTATTGCCTAAATGCAGTCTTGTTGCGGTTGTGCATCTGACTCTAACATAAACTTTGTGCGAGAAAAAAGACACTTACTAAATTTAAACATGACGCAGTAAATGCAATTTCTTCAGCATTTAACCTCTATACAGTGTTGTACTCCTTCGAAAATGCTAAAAAAGGGTATTTCTATACTGTGTAATGCGTCTGTCGTAGTCAAAAGAGATGGCTCTAATGTCGAGCGAAAGCTCAGTTGTAATTAATTGCTGTCACGTTGTAATTATAGAAGGTGATGGACTTCTGTCAAGAAAG
>NZ_AMGD01000090.1:0-1621 GCF_000297555.1 Paenisporosarcina sp. TG-14 | reverse complement strand
CAATGTCATCAAGCTATAAAGCCATTAATTACCATTCTTATTTTATTTAGTGTGAGTTCCTCCCTCTCTGCCTACTAGGACTTAAAAAAGGCAATAGGATGCCCGGCCCTAGAATTTTCTATTTTTTCAGGGCCAATATCTTGTGTCTTATATATCACTAAAGTATATTGAAAATAGGTTGTTTTATTTTATAGACATCTTTTCCTGCTGGGAGAAAATCTATTCGACTTCAAGTTTCTGTTGCGCGGATATTTCCTCCCTAGCCGGATGGGTGTCTTATTTTTTATGATTTCTTTTACAAGTCGTTTAAATAAAGAGCTTCGTAAGGTCGCGTTTTCTTCAAGCAATAGAAGAATCATCGATTCTTTCAATTTTCCGATCAGGATGTTCGTATTGACCTGGTATTTATGCTTCAGATTTTTTTCAGCATCGTTTACCTGGATCGCTTCATTCGCTTCATTCTTCACTAGCGAGATCATATTACTGAGATAGATAGATGCATAGAAATCTTGTTCTATTACTAACTTGGAAGTCCCCGTAAAGTTCTCAATCTGTAGCCTGTTCTTTAACAGGTCAAATTTTTCTTCAATGCCCCAACGTCTGAAATAGAGCTCTTTGAAATCTTCCGTGTCTAGACTGTTTTCCAACACATTTGTGATCAAGATTTCCTCTTCTCCTGATGATAATAGAAACCGCAGGATTCGAGCTGGATATGCTTTGCCTTTAAACAAGATTTCAATGATCTGATCTTCGTTTACAGCTTCCCTTATCTCTTTCATTCCACCTTGTGGTGCACGCATAACGTACTTCAACCTATGTTCTTCTAGATAAGCAATAAAATCTCTCGAGGGGTAACCCCTGTCAAAAAGGATGAGGTCGTTCTTGAATCCTAGGTACTGAAGATCGTTGATCATCTCCTTGGCAGCGTCTCGTTCACCAGAAGGGTAAGGTTTAATTGTAGACGTTAGGATGATATCATTTTCAAGATCTAATAACGCAGATGCTTTAGCGCGAGCCCTTCGAGGACCCATCTGATTTTCAGTATAACCAAAATGGTCCTGCAAATTTTCTGTGTTGGGTAGTTCGAGTATAGATCCATCAATCGCACATAAACGATAGCCATGAAAAGTTTTGAAGGAGTTATCCTCATAGAACCATTTGACGACTTCATCTGCTAATCGTTTAAATGCACTAGGCGAGACTTTGCGTCTAGCTTGGGAATACCCCTGCTTTGAGATACTATCTGTCGTTGGATTCAGTATCTTGAAAAACGCATCAAGCTCTAGCTGGATTGACTTTTTAACAAAAGAGAAGCTAAAAAGTATAGTACTCTTAAAATCGAGTTTTTTACTCTTACGTGTAAAATAGGTAGACTTTACTCGTGATTCACACATAAATATCACATCATCTAACATTTTTTCGGTTAATTCTACTGCCCCTAAAAAATTTTTCTTCATTTTCATCACCAACCTCGTCTTGATACACTAAAAATTAGTGTTCAAGTCGATTATTTAGGTGATTTTGAAAAGTCAAGCCTTTTTTACTTATTTTCAAAAAAATGTACCTGATGAACCACAAAACACTAACTTCCATAACTTGTATGGTTAGCTTGATGACATTG
>NZ_AMGD01000089.1:0-3234 GCF_000297555.1 Paenisporosarcina sp. TG-14 | reverse complement strand
AAAAGGGTATCGGTTTTTTTGTGGTTTTATTTAAGCTTTATTAAAAGATGAGCTACGGAAAGACCTGGTGTGTGACGAAAATCATTAGATTTATACAACAGTTGTCTCACAGGAATAACAACACTTTCCGGTAAGCAGCGAAGCGAAATTAAGCCAGTCATTCCTCTTCGATTGATCCAGTGAGAAGGTATTTTATGGATAAAATCCGGTTTTAGCTGATTAAATCTCTGGTGAAGCGGAATAAACTCCTATCCAAGCCTATTAAATTTTAATCAACTGCTTAATAAGGTAGGAAAATCAATCAATTCACACATGAAAATTAGATTTTTCGACTAAGTAAACTATAAGGTTTGTCCCTGTGACAAGGCAGGTATCTGTAAAAGGTATCGTTTTTTTTGGTTTATCCAAGTATTAATAGAAGACGAGCGAGAAAGAGGATGAGCAAAGAGTTCGTGGAGACAACGGGAAGAGACATGGAAAATGTAGTATATGTGAAAGACCTGCAATTGACAAAAATTCATTAGATGTATGTACCAGTTAACTCAACTAAGTTCCCTTGTCCATAAATAGCATCACTTTCTGATATTTTTGTTCCCCAATAAGCAGAGAAGTGATACTCAACCTAATTAATTTCAGATAAATTGGGTGAAGCCGAATCAACCATTTCTATTACATAGGTAGAAAAATCAATTATTTACACACAAAAGTTAGCTTATTCACCTAGTTAACTTTAGGGTGATAGACAGGTATCTGTAAAGAGTATCGTTTTTTTGTGGTATTTTCTAGTATTAATAGAAGATGTGCAAGAAAGAGGAGGAACAAAGAGTTCGAGGAAACAAAAGGATTAGGCTCAAAGCATATAGCATAAGTGATGACCTGCGTTTTAAATATATATTAATAATTGTCTCAACTAACAAGTTACGTTGCCCATGAATCTCTTCACTATGTTTTCGTTCCTCAATAACCAGCGAAGCGAAAATCAACCCAGATATCCATTCTTGAATGATAGCTATTTTGCTATTCGCTACTAAATGGAGATTCTTCTAGTAAAGGCTTTTAAACTATCTAGTGAATCAATTGACAAAATTAATGATGTGTCACCATCAATTGCTGCAAACAGTTATGTAAATACTCTAACAGACACTATGGATATGTCGATGGATAAACTGTCATATAAATTTGATGTAGTATTACTTACAGATTTTCATAAAGAAGAAGAAAGTGCGACATTGAGTGCAGAGTTTGAAGAATCCTATGAAAATCCCTTTAAAAACAAGAATAGAGATGACTGTAGAAAAAGTCTAAATTAAAAGAGACCTCTCTAAAATTAAGGGGTTCTCTTCAGAGGTGAAGACTTTAAAACACAACACAAAAGGACAAACAATTCGCATATGAATTGTTTGTCCTTTTTTATTGATGTGTAAGCATTCCTGTTAATAAAAGTGAGTTTTTCGTTGTTCAATTGACAAAACACTACAATAGAAGTTGTAATGTAACTAATTGACGTACAAATAGCATTGTTAAATTAAAGGTCTGTTAAAGTTTAATGTTGATTTTTACTATGATAAACGGACTTCCAATTATATTATGGTCCGTTCCGTTGTTACTAATGGCTTCTTCAACTAATGTTCCCGTTTGTTTAAACAGATAATTTACTTCTGCTTATTAAATATAGAAATTAGTCCTAATAAAAAGACGATACCTATTAGAACATAAACGAAAATAGGTATTACGTGCCCTATATCAACTTTACTAATTACAAATATTGCTTCAGCAACTCTTGATAAAACAATTACCAATGCTAATGTTAATAGAGAAAATCCAACTAAAAGTACTCCTGAATTTTTCATGTTCTCATCCCTCCAAGTAATAATTTTTTTCTAATCATTCTTACATAATACTTCTCCGTTAGCCACCCATGTAGCACAAAACCAACTCTACACCATAGTGGATGAAATTGAGTGCAGAACAGAATTGAATTTTCATGGGAGTTGAATAAGAAATATGATTATTTCGTGAACTTAGATAACCTAAGTGTATCATAGGTATCTATATTTTGTATTTCTGTCAGAAAAAAACAAAAAAGTGCCGTGAAAAGAGATGCTAATATTATTTCATTTTAAATTTCTGTTAGGGACTCGCTTTCGTGTTTTACACCTCTGAAGAGAAACCCTTACTCTAAAGTGTTGACTCTTTTATTTAATTATTTATATATGTATCGGAACCAAGTCAAAAATACATCGTCTTACGTCAAAGATTTTCAGACACATAAACAAATATTTGTGTGATCAAAGTTAATTTAAAGAGTATTGTTTAAACGAATTGTTTAATATGAATCTATTCTCTTTTATGGTGCGGTTTGAATTGCTATATTTTTTGTAGCAACATCACTTGGAAATCTAATTACCAAGTCAATAGGGACTCAGCCATTGTTATAGGTATAAAATTAATTGTTGAGTTTTTTGATTTTGTTGGATTCAAAATATCGCAAAGTGTTGTTAAGAAGCATAATTGCTCTTCTTTTCTATGGGTTTATCTGGTGTAATCAATATCACTGGGAGTATATTTAGTTAATTTGATTGCAGACAGTAATGCATCCACCTACCCAATTTAACCTTAACGATGATCTTAGAAGTCGTACGTCTATTTTAAATAATTGATTGAAATGGGTTTTTAACTTTTAAAGGAGAGACAATGTGCATGAAAGCTGGAGGTAATTATGTAGTAGCAAATGTAAATGAGATGGAGTTCGGGATTCTCTAACCAAAATAAACAAGACCCTTTACTTAAAATGGTCGTCATCCATGACTAACGTCTGCTAATATTGCTAAAGCCTACGAAGTGTTAATCATTGTAATCAACAAGGTAATGAGAAGGGTGAATTGTCTAAGGATGTACAGTATTAATCGTCCAGTTTATATTCCAATGTATTTTAATGTAGATGCAACTACCAATCTCTTAAGAGATGTAATGTAGGAAACTAATAAGATCGAACAAAAAGTGCTGAGTTTAGACCGACGCACCGATTATGAAAACTCTTATTGACATGAAGGTGAGAATTTGATATATTAATTAAGTTGCTAATTTGCATGCAACATAATGAATGAAAGTATTAAAATTCTTTATTGACATGAATAACAGAATTTGATATACTACTCAAGTCGCTAATTAAACGGTGATGAGTGAGCAAAAAAATGAATGAAACTTTTTATTGACATAACGATGAGAAGTTGT
>NZ_AMGD01000088.1:0-12012 GCF_000297555.1 Paenisporosarcina sp. TG-14 | reverse complement strand
GGCGGCCTAGCTCAGCTGGCTAGAGCGTACGGTTCATACCCGTGAGGTCGGGGGTTCGATCCCCTCGGCCGCCATATTTTATTATTGCATCCTGCAGCGTCGGATGCATGACGGGCCCAGCGATACTCGAGCTCGACATCAACTAGAATTATAGATTCGAAAAGTTGTTTTTACATGTTTCATACCATTACGGCCCCTTGGTCAAGCGGTTAAGACACCGCCCTTTCACGGCGGTAACACGGGTTCGATTCCCGTAGGGGTCATCCAAAAAAACCACAAGAGAAGATATCTCTTGTGGGTTTTTTTATTTCGTAATTATATCCATTATTTTCAAAAACTATCTATCTACTTCTAACACGCTCAATTTGTCGTTTATGATGTTCATCGTGTTCAGAAAAATCAGTAAAATAACTCATAATCGACAAAGAATGATTACCAATGTTAAATTCTTTGTGCCATTCACTGTCATTTATTTCTTCAAGTTTTTTCGTAATGCGTTGACGTTGTTCTTTTGCATAAGCAATGGTTTCTTCAAATGTTTGTTGTGAAGCAAGTGCTGCAGCTTTTGCATTGAACTCTTCGAAGGCAGGAAATTTTTCAAGTTTAGCACCTTCTTTCATCAAGGGCAGTCGATCTTCAAAGGTAAAGCGATCCCATTGCGCTAAATGCATGATAATTACATTTGGTGACCACTTTCCAGGAGCATAAGGGCTCATTGCTTCATCGTTTGATAACTCTTTCAATGAATTCAACCACACCTGATATTTTTTGTGGATCTCTATAATTTGTTGTTTGTTCATAGCCAACGCTCCTTTCTGTTATGTTTATGTACTTACTCCACCAATTCTTTTTTAAAAATACAAAAAAACATCTCCGCAACAAGCGGAGATGCTATACAAAACACTTTTTCTACGATTAAAACAGCCAGCAAATTATCCTCGTTTTGCGCCACGACCGCCACGTTTAGTTTCAGTTGCGCGTTTCAAAGTGGTTAAACGTTCTTCACTATCTTTTAAGAAACGTGCCATTTTTTGTTCGAAATTCTCTTTGAATGGACGGTCTCGATCGTTTGGACGACTATTTGGACGTGGTCGTTGAGGACGTTCTGGTCGCTCAGCTTGTGGCTTGGCTTTACGAATAGATAAGCCGATTTTACCGTCAGCCTCGACATTCATCACTTTTACTTCAACCATGTCCCCGACTTTCAAATGCTCGTTGATATCTTTCACATAATTATCAGCAACTTCACTGATATGAACAAGACCTGTTGAGCCACCTGGTAGTTCGACGAATGCTCCGAAATTTGTGATTCCTGTTACTTTACCTTGTACCTTGCTGCCTACTTCAATTGACATAAAAAAAATGCTCCTCCTTAAAAATTAAGCCGGCTCCTTTAGAAACCTTGTAATCGTAATAACGGACTCAGAAAATCAAGTCTCCCCTTTTAATTATATCCAAAAAAAAAAAGAGTGTCAATAAGACTACTCTTTTGAATCGTTATTTTTATCATCTTTTTCAGGAATCGCAAAAATAATTTCACCCTCATTAGAAAGGAAATATTCTTTTCTTGCGAGTTTCACAATATAATCATCATCATTTAACTTTAGAATTTGAGTTTTCAACATATCTTGTTCGTATTTAACTTGTTCCAATGCTTGAAGAGCTTCTTCTTTTTTCTCTTCTTTTGCAGCCAACGCTTGTGATTGGGTAAACATTGTAAAGCTTAACCAACCCATTACGAAAACTACAATGACAGAAAAAGCAGCTAATCGTCTAAATAAACGCATTTTATGTGCTTTTTGGCGCTTTTCTTGACGTTCAACCGAGTGGACATAGTCTTTATTAATGGATGAGATTTTGCGATTTTCTTCATTTTCATTATTATTCACACCCAAGTCATTCACTCCCAGAAATAATTTGGCAACCATTTAGTAGTTGCAATTATAACTGATTTATCATTTTTTTTGAAGGGACCTTCGGGGTATTTTTTTAATTATTTTTAAAAAAGGCCAAATAATAACCATTAAAATTTTTACAAGTATGCGAACTATATGACGAATGATTGTTACAACTAAGTGGAGTATCCACCAAATTGGCTGAACGACTAATCTTAAAAACACGCGTCTACCTATAAGCATCGGCTGTCTAAACCATAATTCATACGTGATGATGCCGACAATTTGAGCAAGCGGGTCGTATATTCGCCATGACCCATCTCTTAAATAAAATAATAAGTAGAAACTCGCGATTCCAAGCCCCAACCATAACAAGATTTCAAATAACCCTTGGTAACGTCTAAGTAAAGCGCCTGGACGGAGAGCTTGACAACTGTCTCGAAAACTTTCAACTAAAAAACCTGCGGCCACGCCACTTGCAATCATGGCCAACAGACTTAGAAATTGATAAGAAATTGTCATCCAAACAATTTATGCAAGAAATTACGGTTAGGTTCACGTTCTTCTTCATCATATTGGAACGTGCGCACATTTCCTTCAAGTGTCAGCAACCCTTTATCTACATCTAAATGAACAATGCGTAACTCGTCACCTTTAATACTTAAATGCCCTTGAGATGTTAGAACGGCAAACTCTTCTTGGTCGAAACGTTCAATAGATTTGACAGATGTTAAGTCCATACGCTTGCGATTTCGTAAACTAATGACATGATCTCCTGATGGAATTGCCATGGATGCATGTTCGGCTTGATATTGCATAAAATTCCTCCTTTACTTGTCCAGTCCATTAACTATATGCAAGCAAACAAAAAAGCATGACCACTTTTGGCCACGCTTAACATTTAATCTTCATCATCAATAAATTCAGGATCGACTTTTTCAAGCCTTTCTTCTTTTAATATGGTATACATCATTATTGACTCTTCTTTTTTCACGGTCTCTTTGAGCATCTCAATACGGGTAGTTACGACTTTTTGGCCGAAGCGAATGCCCAATTCATCTCCCACTTTAATCACTGAACTTGCTTTACTCACTTTTCCGTTGACCGTGATACGTCCTTGATGTGCTACTTCTTTTGCAAGTGTACGTCGTTTAATCAAGCGTGAGACTTTTAAAAATTTATCTAATCTCATATCATACATCCCCTTTTATTTGTTTGGCCTGTTGCCAAAATTTCTCGAGTTCACTCAATGTATAGGCACTAAATTCACCTTTACCTTGAGCTACACTGTCTTCAACGTAATGAAAACGAGTTTTAAATTTTCGATTCGCATGCATCATGGCTTCTTCAGGAGAAAGACCGTAAAAACGAGCCACATTGACAATTGTAAATAACACATCTCCTAATTCGTCGAGTTGTGAAGTTGCTGTACCATCCGTAATTTCATGTTTAAATTCTTGCCATTCTTCGTCAAACTTTAACCAAGCACCTTCTGCATTTGGCCAATCAAAGCCCACTTTAGCAGCAGATTTTTGAAAATTATATGAGGTCAAAAGTGACGATTCTGACCGTTCTTGTCCTTCTAGAATTCGTTTCTTATGATTGCCTTTTTCAACAGATTTTAATTGTTGCCAATTACGTAATACATCCTCTGTACCTTCAACTTCCACATCACTAAAGACATGCGGATGTCTATGAATCATTTTAGAAGAAACACTTTCGAGCACATCTTCTAAACTAAAGTATCCATTATCTTCCCCAATTTGTGCATGTAAAAACACTTGAAGCAAAACGTCCCCTAGTTCTTCAATCATTCCATCATCATCTTGTTCATTTACAGCTTGTAAAAATTCATGCACTTCTTCTATTAAATATTTTTTTAATGTCTCATGTGTTTGTTCACGATCCCATGGACAACCATCAGGCGCACGGAGCTTCGTAATAATTTCTCTGAAAGTTGACCATTCTTTAATACGCTCTTCACGGCTACTAACCGGAGGAACATAGATTGTCGTTAAATTATTTAATTCTGTTGCACGATCGAGTTCGTATAAAGGTACAACTCTCAGCACTTCTTCGCTAGTACCAGCAGCTGTAACAATTGTAACTAGATAGTCTTCTGGATACTTTTCCATTAACGTTAACTTCACATCAGAAGCACTGTAAGCATCATATACTTGAGCAATTAATACATGTTGTGACATGTGCACATCATCGCGCTTAAACATCGTCCCATCCAGTAATTGAAAGCCTTCAATCGGATCAATACGCAATGCATTAAAAATCGGATCTAAAAAACTTTGCCCTCCAACAATTTCAAGTTGAATGCGTCCCTCTTTTTCAGCATCTACTAACCACTGAACGGTTTGCTCAGCAACTAACGGGTGACCTGGAACCGCATAAAACAAAGGACCTGATTGTGCTAATGTAATTAATGTTTCAACAATCTCTTGATAAACAGCTTCGAATCCATCATGTTTTTCATAAATCTCATCAAAACTTTTATATGTAATGCCTTCATTCCCCAATTCTTGTAACACCGGATGTTCAGCAGTTCGCACATAAAGTCGTTGGGCTTTTACCAACGTTTTATAAACACCAAGTGGTAACTGGTCTAAATCTCCTGCTCCTAAGCCGAGCACTGTAATTGTATTCACATGCATCACCTCTTTCTGTTTTTATCATATAGCCACAATTGAACCATAGCCATTCTTCTTCCAAGCGGCAATAAAAACCATTCTTTTTCGGCAATAATACGGCTCTTTACTATGTAAAGTAAAAAGACGACCGCTCCTAAACCCACACTTGTGAGTGCAGTAAACATCGCACCTATACGACTCGAAAACCCATCAAATAACCAACTATCAGCTACAAATATCCATGTCATTACCGTGACTATCATACATAGACAAGCTACTGCTAGATGTCCATAAAATCTAGCTGGTGCAAAACGAATCTTCCAAATTGAATATAAATACAGATATAAACTTATCGCAATAAAAATAAACCCAATATTACTAGCAATAGCTGCTCCCATTATTCCATACTTAGGTAATAACCATGCATTGCAAAGCAATTTTATGATGAGTCCAATAATCAGTAAGATTGCAGGGAAAATTACTTTTCCTAATCCTTGGAGCATAGATGTCATCGTTAATATCAACGACAGCCAAAAGATTTGGATACAAAACACTGATATCGTTGTCGATAAATCTCTCGTTTCAAACAACATCTCGTTAACTGGCGATAACACTAATATAAGACCGAGCGTTGCAGCTGTCCCAAATAAAAGTGCGATTTTAAACGTTAGTTGTGCAAATGGAATAGCAGTTCTACCAGTCTTCTTTTGAGTAGTATGGGCAATTAATGGCACAATAGAAAGTGACAAAGTAGAAGCGATTAATATTCCCATTTGAACAAGAGGTAACCCTCGGTCATACATGCCTTTTGTTTCCATCGCTGTTAATCGATCCATTCCAGATTCTAGTAAGCTACTAAAAACCGTAAAAGAGTCTACCAGTTGAAAAAATAACAAAATGAGTGAACTCATGCTGACACTTAAGCTAATGACAGTCAAATTCTTTACAATTGGACCAATTTTTATAGTATTAGGGACCCTTTTCAAGAATTCATGAGATGATTTATTTTGCACAAATAGCAAAAGAAGTACAATACCCGCAATTTCACCTACAATGGCACCTAATAGAGCTGTGCTCCCGGCCGTATATAAAGATGACCCCGTCTTTACAACGATGTATGTACCAATCAAAATAACCGTCACTCGTACCGCTTGCTCTACAACTTGTCCATAGGCCACAGGTTCCATTCGACCTTGAGATTGAAACGAGCCTTTCAGCACAGCAAGAACAGGCATTAATAACACGACAAACGAACCTGTGCGTAGCAGTTGTGCCAGATTCTCATCACTCATCCATCTGGCTAATACATCCGCACCTAAAAATAACACTGTAAAACTGATGATAGATATAACACTTAAATAAATAAATGCGATTCGTAAGATAGTCGCTCTATAGTTATGGTTTTCCCGTTGGTCATGTGCATCTGCCAAAAGTTTTGAAATGGCGACAGCAAAACCATAAGATGTCCAAACCGTAAGCACCCCGATAAATGGATACACTTGTTGGTATATGTAAAATCCTTGGTCCCCTACAATGTTTTGAAAAGGAATTCGGTAAACTGCACTTAGAGCTTTGACGATTAAGGCGGCAATTGTTAACAACACCGCGCCTTTCATAAATTTTTGCATCGTCCATTCGTTGTTCATACTTTTTCCTCATTCCACTAAAGCCATGGCTAGAGTGGGCTTCTGTACTATTAATGGCTTAATTATAACACGAAAAAAACGTCTTCTTGAGTGTTTAAGAAGACGTTTTTCATTTGGCGCTTTCCACTTTTCAGTGTTGGCCAGTTGCGAAGCCCAGACCGCACCTAAGCTTGGGCCCACAGGAAGTGGGTCATGAAGGCGTCGCGACAGGACGTCGCGTTCTTAGCCTTCGAACCTTAAAACTCATTCGAAAACAAGTTTTCGAGTCGTTTCTTCCAGCGCCGCTGTCGGTCTAGAGTGGGCTTCTCCACTTTTCAGTGTTCCATTTGTTTGGCTAGGAAGTGAGCAGCTGTTTCTACTGCTTTTAGTTCTGCTTCTCCGATGAAATGGACTTTTGATAACAAATAGACTGCACCTATTGGATTACCCGCGGCAATAATCGGTGCTACGCAATAGGATTTTACCTGTTCAACTTGCCCGGGTATCCATTCTATCGTTTTTTCCATTTTTTCCGAAACAATTGTACGCAATTGTAGAATGTCTTCTGCTTGAGAAGATAAACGACGATTCAAATAATCTTTTTTTGACACACCTGCCACCGCGATCATCTCATCTCGATCGCTAATAAAAGCGGGTGTTCCTAAGGTTGCATACAACGTTTCTGCATACTCTTGGGCAAAATCACCAAGTTCACTAATTGGGGAGTACTTTTTCAAAATAACTTCTCCATCACGGTCCGTAAAAATTTCGAGTGGATCTCCTTCACGAATTCGAAGGGTTCTTCTAATTTCTTTTGGAATGACAATACGGCCGAGATCATCAATTCGTCTGACGATACCTGTTGCTTTCATCTTTGTTGCCTCACTTTCGACAGAATTCAAATTTCAAAATTTCTCACATAGTATGCATCATAGTTGGACAATTTATGCAAGGTCGGTATTACTCACCAAGTGAGGAAGCTACTTCTTTTCGTGCTTCAGGAAAAACTTTCATCATGGCTTCTAAAACATCAAACGGATGATGCTTTCCTGTTTTCTTTTCATCTATTGTTACAAGCAATTGTTGTTGATTGTTCATTTTAAATCCAACCGCACGTCCATAAGCCAATGAGGACTCTACTAACACAGCACCATTCGTTGTTTGAGTACCATTTTTGGAAAGTTTTATTGTCAAATGATGATCCTGTTCTTTAATTGATTCAACGCTCGCTTGTTTTGCCCATACTTTTATTCGAGCGATTCGCATTAAGCGTTCTGCTTCAATAGGCATATTTCCAAAACGGTCAATTAATTCATCAACTAAATCTTCATAATCTTTCTCATTCTCCACTGCTTTAATGCGTTTATACATTTGAATTTTTTGAAATCCGTCCGGAATATAGACATCTGGTAAATAAGCGTCAAACGGTAAAGAAATCTCGACATCTGGGATTTCATCTTTTTTCACGCCGCTTTGTTTCTCTTCAATTGCTTCTTGTAACATTTGAGCATATAAATCAAAACCGACTGAATCGATAAAGCCGTGTTGTTGTGAACCAAGTAAATTCCCTGCACCTCGAATGGATAAATCGCGCATGGCAATTTTAAAGCCTGAACCAAGTTCTGTAAATTCTTTTATAGCTTGCAAACGCTTTTCTGCGACATCAGTTAAAACCTTATCGCGTTGATACATAAAGTACGCATATGCCACGCGATTTGACCGGCCGACTCGACCTCTTAATTGATACAATTGTGAAAGTCCCATACGATCCGCATTTTCCACGATTAGCGTATTAACATTAGGTATATCAATACCCGTTTCGATTATGGTTGTCGTTACGAGGACATCATAGTCCCCTTCTAAAAACGCAAGGATGACCGATTCTAACTCTCTTTCTGTCATTTGACCATGCGCAAAACCAACGCGAGCTTCAGGAACAAGCATTTGAATTTCATCGACTTTACGTGCCATATCTTCCACGCGGTTGTATAAATAAAATGATTGTCCGCCACGTGCCATCTCACGTTCAATGGACTCTCGAACAAGGGCTCCGTTTTGTTCCATCACATATGTTTGAACTGGAAAACGATTAGCTGGAGGTGTTTCAATTATAGATAAATCACGAACTCCAATCATCGACATATGAAGTGTTCTTGGAATTGGCGTAGCTGTTAACGTTAAGACATCTACATTGGTTTTAAATCGTTTAATCTTTTCTTTGTGCGTCACGCCAAATCGCTGTTCTTCATCAACGATAAGCAATCCTAAATCGTGATATACAATATCTTTTGATAATAAACGATGTGTGCCAATGACCACATCAATCGTGCCTGATTTTAATCCTTTAATCGTCTCAGTTTGCTGTTTTTTCGAACGAAAACGACTTAGCAACCCAACTTCTACTGGGAAATCTGCAAATCGTTCTTTCATTGTTTCGTAATGTTGCTGCGCTAAGATGGTCGTAGGCACAAGAAAGGCTATTTGTTTACTGTCTAGTACCGCTTTAAATGCTGCACGAATCGCCACTTCTGTCTTCCCGTATCCAACATCCCCACAAACCAAGCGATCCATTGGTCGTTCTTTTTCCATATCCCGTTTAACTTCTTCAATTGAACGCAATTGATCTTCTGTTTCTTCATATGCAAATGCCGCTTCAAATGCTTGTTGCATATCCTGATCCGGCTCAAAGGCATGCCCTTTTTCAGACTCGCGTTGTGCATAAAGTTTAATTAAATCGTCTGCAATATCTTGTACTGCAGCTGTAACTTTTGTTTTCGTTTTCTTCCACTCGGCGCCGCCTAGTTTGTGTAGTTTAGGTTCTCTTTCTTCGGAAGCGACGTATTTTTGTATTTGGTCAATTTGATCAACCGGTACAAATAACTTATCATCAGCACGGTAGCGAATGTGTAAGTAATCTTTATGTATCCCGCTGATTTCAAGCGTTTCAATGCCGATGTATTTACCGATTCCATGGTGTATATGGACAATATGATCACCAGGTTTAATTTCCGAATAACTTTTAATGCGTTCGGCATTCGTCATTTTTTGTGGACGCGTTTTCTTTTTCGGACGTTGTTTAAAAAGTTCGTTATCCGTCAGAACAGCTAAACGTTGGAGCGGCAATTCAAAACCACTCGATATTTCACCTTCTACTATATAAATACCGGGTTGTTCAGGTATGCTTTGATCAACTAACACATGACTGGTCATATCGTAATCTTCAAGAACGTCTTTGACTTTTTTCTGACGCTCTTTTCCTTCAGCCAAGATAAATACAAAGAACTTTCCAGCTACAAAACGTTCCATCTCATTTTTCAAGAGATTCATTTGACCGTGGAAATGTTGCATCGGTTTACATGAAAAAGCAATAGTCTTTTTCAGAGGAATTCCTGAGAATGTGCGTGCAAATAGAGAGAAATACACTTTACGTTGTTTCAACATCCCAAGAATCTCTTTAAAACTAAACGAAAGCTTGACATCATGGACAGTTTTACCTTCTTCAAGTAATGAAATATACCAATCTTTCTCTTCACGTTCTAGGGAATTCGTTGTTTCTTGAATTCGTCCAAGCTCATCAAATAACACCAAACCATCTTCCGCAAAATAATCTCCTAAGAAAGTAGGTTGGTCTTCTAGAATGGATACATATTTCGTCATTTGATCAGGTACATCACCTTGTCTTAACAACTCAATATCGTGATTAATATGTTGAAGAAGCAGTTCTTTTGTTTCTGCCTTTTTCATTTTTTTCAAACTAGAAGCCAATGATTCTTCTAATTTTTCTGCTAGATTGGTAAGTTGGGAACGCGTCCATACAAATTCTGTTGCAGGTAGAATGCATACCTTTTTGAGCTTTTTAATCGAGCGTTGATCTTCAGCAGAAAATGTGCGAATCGAATCGACTTCTGTATCGAAAAATTCAATTCGAATCGGATGTTGCAGGTAGATGGGATAAATATCTAAAATCCCTCCACGTAGCGCAAATTCTCCAGGTGCTGTAACCATTGGTTGTCTGGAGTAACCCATTGCTACCAAATGGTCGAGCCAGTCGTCCAAAATAACTTCTTGCCCTATTGCCGTTTCAAGTCTGCTAGCTCTCCATTGCTTCAAGTTAGGCATCTGGCGACGAAGTCCTGCGATTGGTGTAATTACTACTCCACGCTTCTGAGAGTGCATAAATTCGAGCGTCTCAATACGTTCTGCACGAAGTTCTGGACTTGATACAGATAAATCCGCTGCAATCAGCTCATCTGCCGGATATAAACGGACTTGATCTTCACCAAGTAGTTTCGCCATATCTTCGAATAATCTCTGGGCATGTAAAAGGTTTGGTGAAACTACTAAAATTGGTTTATCCATCTCTTTTGCAATAGATTGGATGAAAAGTGGACGAGATCCACCAACGAGGCCAGTCACTAGTTGTTGATCAATTCCTTTTTGAATATCTGTAAGTAGTGTATTTATATGATGATCTTTCATTAATAATCGATGTAATGATTCCATATGAACCTCCTTAAGAAAAGCATAAAAGCCTACTCTAGCTCGACACGGAAGAAACGGAGCACAAAGCTGTCCTTTAGAGCTAGACATGACTAATAGTAGAGCTATACTTTCATATACTTAAACAGAAAAAGGCTTTGCGCGCGAAACCCGCGCCAAAGCTAATTCTTATTGTATCCACTTTTGCATAGCATAGTAGTCTGGGTTCTCGCGTAGAGACCTTTCACAATGCTCACAAATACTATTTACCGTTACAGTTCCCTCTTCATCTTGCGTAAAAAACTCTTCTGAGAATTCTTCTTTCAATTGCTTTACTCGACCATGTTGCAGAATGGATTGACCTGCTAATTTCCCCATTTCCGCCTTGCAGTGCCGACACTTTACTTGAATTGCCATAATCGGACCGGCCTCCTTTTTTTTAGTATAGACCGGTCGAACTTAATTTATTCCTTACCCACCATTAAATCGGTTCATAACTTCAAGAAAGGGTGACGATAACCAATCCTCACATGCATCCGCACTTTTATTCAATGCCTCATTCATCAAAGGTTTTTCATCAGTTTTAAACCGAGATAACACATAATCAGGTACTTTCATTCCTGCTGGTGGACGATCGACACCTAAGCGAATACGATTGAAGTTTTGTGTTCCAAGATGTTGAATGATTGACTTGATTCCATTATGACCGCCAGCACTGCCCTTTTGACGAAGTCTTAACCTTCCAACCGTTAAATCCAAATCATCATAAATAACCACGATATCTTCCTCTGCGACATCGTAATAATCCATGAGCGGTACGATGCATTCACCAGACAAATTCATATAAGTGAGCGGTTTTACGAGTAATACTTTGCCTTGAGGTCGATGAATAATTGTGTACATGCCTTTAAATTTCATTTGAGTTAAGGGTGAATTAAATCTTTTAGCCAACTCATCTACCACGTCAAATCCAATATTATGCCTTGTATGCTCATACGGTTTCCCAGGATTGCCGAGTCCGATAATCATTTTCATAAAACATACGTCCTTTATTTTCTTAATGGTTCTTATTTTACCACAAAGTATAAATTTACAATAAGAAAAGCTAGCAAAGTACGCCCTGTCATTTAAGAAGGGTCACCATCGAAACCCGTTAATTTCCGCTACGGTGGACACTTTTCGCGGGCTTGGCTTCAGTCTCCACCTGCGCTTCAATCAACTAGTGTGAATTTATCCATCAATACAACGAATTCTATTTTTAGTGACAATTATTTGAAATCTTGAGCGATGCAAAGCTAGCAGGAATACTTCTTCTACACTATTTCTAAAAAGAGAAATACTTGCTCAAAAAACCAGAATTTCAGTGTTCATCAT
>NZ_AMGD01000087.1:0-11012 GCF_000297555.1 Paenisporosarcina sp. TG-14 | reverse complement strand
ATCAGCGTGTATCAGGCTTTTTTTAGTTTCATTGATATTTATAAAAAAATGACATTAGTGAAATTCCACCCCTTTCTCCTGTTTTATCGAGAAGGGGATTTTATTTCACCAACGTCAAATATTCTACAACCTTTTAAATTTCATTGATTTATGGCTTCTAAAAAGGCTTCTCCATATTTCTGAAGTTTATTTGCACCAACGCCGCTCACTTCTAAAAAGGCTTCATTAGATTTCGGTCGTTTAGCACACATATCTTTCAATGTTTTATCAGAGAATATAACAAATGGCGGAACATTTGCTTCGTCAGCTAATTGTTTACGAAGCACACGAAGTTCTTCAAATAACGGGTCGTTATCTCCAATCTGCTGCGTAACAATAGCTCCTTTACGCAGTACTTTTCGATTTCCTTTTAACACGTCTTTACTCAGTTCTGTTACGTAAATTGTTGGAAACGAGCCCTGTTTAACAGCTAACATGTCTTGAGAAATCATAAATTCTATTAAATTTGCTACTTCTTTGGCATTGTAGTGTTTTAAAATGCTGTAAGTTGATAATTTATGGAATCCTAATTCAACCACTTTTTTATTTTGAGAGCCTGTCAGCACTTGGGCTATCAGTAACTTGCCGAACTTTTGCCCCATTCGAATGACACATGAAAGGACCATTTGCACATCTTGAGTGACATCTTTACTTTCACGTTGATCTGTACAATTGCTACAATGCCCACAAATATCGATATGGGTGTCTCCAAAATAATGAATGATAAATTGTTGTAAGCAATTTTCTGTATGACAATAATCGACCATTCCTTGCAATTTAATCAGTTCTCCAGGAATTCGACTCGGATCTTGTGCTTGGTCAATTAAGAAGCGCTGAGTTTGAACGTCTTGAGATGCATAGAGCACAATACAGGCACTCGGCAATCCATCTCGTCCGGCACGTCCTGCTTCTTGATAATAGCTCTCCATATTTTTGGGTAATTGATAATGAATGACATATCGAATGTTCGATTTATCAATCCCCATACCAAAAGCATTGGTCGCTACCATCACTTGAACCTCGTCTTTTAAGAACCGATCTTGCTCGTAACTCCGGTCTTCATCCATCATCCCACCATGATATTTCGCAACACTTATTCCACGTTTATTAAGCACTTCATATATATGATTCACAGTTTTCCGTGTTGCTGCATAAATAATACCTGATTCATTTTCATTCTTCATGACATAGTCTTTAACAAACTTTTCACGATCTTGTCCACTTGCGACGGAGAACGTTAAGTTCGGTCGTTCAAATCCAGTCATCACTGTATTTTCTTCAGCGATATTGAGGATTCGACAAATATCTTCGCGTACTTGGGGAGTTGCAGTTGCAGTTAACGCTAACACAGTTGGGGTATTCGGAAAAAGTTCTGTCATCCGACTAATCAAGCGATAACTTGGACGGAAGTCATGACCCCATTGAGAGATACAATGCGCTTCATCTATGGCAATAAGTGGAACTGGAATTTTACGGAGTTCATTTAAAAATATTTGAGAATCCAAACGCTCTGGAGCAATATAGAGAAGTTTGACAGCACCACGCTCAACATCGTACATGACGTCACGCACTTCTTTATGACTTAGTGAGCTATTTATATAGGCCGCATGAATGCCTGCTTCTAGTAATGTATCAACTTGATCTTTCATTAAAGAGATTAATGGGGAAACGACAATCGTGGTTCCTTCTAAAACAAGTGCAGGAATTTGATAACAAATGGATTTCCCACCTCCCGTTGGCATAACACAGATGGAATTATCTCCATTTAGCACCTGATTGATTACTTGTTCTTGTCCGGTCCGAAATGTCTCGTAACCAAAATATGTTTGTAAATACTTTCTTGCTTGGTCTAACAAATGCGTCACTCCTTCTATAGTGTAGATTGAAAGTGTCAGCCACTTTTTTATGTGTTACTTTTTCTTATTAGTTTGGATGTCAGGCATCAGGTTCGTTTCTTCATTTAACTCGTCTATTAATAGTTCAGCTGCTTTGCGGTAAGAGTTACTGATATTGACCAGTGAAGTGATCAGGAGAATTTTCTCTACCTTCTCCGCATCGTGATCTTTCAATTTTTTCACTTCGTCGTGAACGTCATTTGCTCGCTTTTGAAATTCCTGTTCAAAGTCTAATGCATTACTTTGCTGAATTGCAAGAAAGCTAGTATAAAATTTTTCTAGTTCAAAGTCTTCGTTTATCAATTTGTTATTTATACTATCTAGAGTTGCTTTGATGTCGTTAATGGACAAAGCACCTTTTAGTTGATAGACCAAACTGATTAAGATGAGATGCTTCTTCGAATACTTTTTGTTTTTTATAGGAATGAACAGTTTTCCCTTAGCATAGTTGTTAATCATCGTTTTTGTTAAAACTTTTTCCTCGTCATTGCGCTTCGTGTTTTTGAAGGTGTGATCGAATAATTGAATTACTTGATCCATATATAAGTCAATATCCGGCATCTCCTGAAGCAAAATATTTGTTTCAAGAGAAAGTTTATTAAGAAGTTGTTGTGTATTATCCATATAACATCCCTCTATTTTCATTTACGTTTATTAGTACTAGTTTAACGCAAAAAACAGCAATCGTAAACGTTGACTAGATGACGAAATAGATATACCATTACAAGTAGTATCAATAACTACATATGAACATGGAGGTATTTAAAATGCATACACATATACGAGAACCCTTTAATGCATTATCACATTTAGCCGGTGCTGTTCTTTCTGTTGTCGCTTTAATTGCCATGCTTATGAAAGGTTCAACTAATGATGCACCTGTATTACATTTAATTGCAGTTATCATTTTTGGGATCAGTATGATTTTATTGTACTCAACATCTGCTATGTATCACATGGTTTTCGCAAAGGATCATGTCATTGCTTTTTTAAGAAGACTTGATCATTCTATGATATTTTTATTAATTGCCGGGTCATATGCTCCATTTTGCTTAATTGCGCTAAAAGGACCCACTGGCATTGTATTATTCTTAGTTGTTGCCGCCATTGCAATTGCAGGGATTACATTTAAAATGGTGTGGTTTAATTCTCCTAGATGGCTCTCTACTGCACTCTATATTGGGATGGGTTGGATTATCGTTTTCCTAGCTTCTCCACTATCAGATACATTAAGTACACCTGGATTATGGCTGCTTATTTTAGGTGGTATCATGTACACAATTGGAGGCATTATTTACGGAGCAAAACCAAACTTTCTTCAATCTAAATATCTAGGTTTCCATGAGATATTTCACATCTTTATACTGCTTGGAACCCTTTCACATTTCTTATGTGTGTATTACTACGTACTTTAACCGAAATGATTGTTTTGAAGTAGACAACTTCTACTTTATAGATGTTTAATTGGTACCCAAACTATTTTCAGATAAAGTCATATACTAAATTGAATACAGTTTAAAGGAGGTACCCATTTTTGGTTAATCAATTTTTTCCATTTCTACCCGATGATGACTCGCCGGACTTTGATAGTCCTAACTTTTTCGGACAAAGAGGACCAGGTTTTGGAAACCCAAACTTTCCTGGACAAGGAGGGCCAGGTTTTGGAATCCCTAGTTTCCCTGGACAAATGAGACCACCTGGCTTCCCTGGGCAAGGACCACCATCCGGATTCCCTGGACAGGGACCACCACCTGGTTTCCCTGGACAAGGAGGACCGCCTGGAGGTCAGTCTTCTTCTGGACCACCGACTGGACCACCTCCATCTTTTGTTCCACAACAACCAGCTGGAGCTAGAGGTGGAGCACAGATTTTTGCTGTAGATCCCGGCGCCATTAGAGGGTGTTTGTTCCGCTTTACGTATGTATGGTTAAGAAACGGTCGTTCTTTCTGGTTTTACCCCACTTACGTTGGTAGACAATCTATCGCTGGTTTTAGATGGAATGGCCGTAGATGGAATTATTATGGAACAGATTTAAACAGAATTACATCTTTTCAATGCTTTTAAGTCATCACTTTTTAGAATAAGGAAAAAGGCCGTTTTAAAAGTCATCAGTGACTTTTAAAACGGCCTCTTTTTACTATACTTACTACTTGATCACTCTTAAAAAATCTTTTTCATTATCTACTTCAAGATAAGAAAAGGCTGATTCGCCTGTTGAATCTTCAAGGGACGGATCCGCTCCGAACTCATAAAGCATAGATGCCAATTCATAGTTCCCATTATATACTGCATCCAAAAGTACATGTGAATAATCATCTTGTGCATTTGGATTTGCACCTGCTTCCAATAGTACTTTAGCAATTTTGTTATCCTCTGAAAATCCTGCATAGGCTAGAGCGGTATATCCCTCTGCATCTCTTTCTTCCAAATCTGCTCCCTCTTCAATCAAAGCATTCATTTTATCAATATCACCGTTGTAGGCAGCGCTCATAAGAAGAGTCTCTCCTTCTAATAGTTCCTCCGAAAAGGCTGCAGGAAGTAAGTTTGCATAGACCAGTCCCCCTGCCGTGAATAACAAGATGATGAGCATATAAATACCGAACATACTTCCAAATAATAAAGTAGCACCAAGGACTATTTTCCCGTGATTTGGCACGTATGAAGGAGTTCCTTCAACACCCATAAAACGACCCACTGCTTGAATCCGTTTCGGTAAAAGAGGGTGACTCGACAATACTTCGCTTAACCAAACAGCAACATTTGACTCACTCTTGATTTGCTCCAAATAGGCTTGCTCATTTACCTCAAGATATAAATCTTTGCCCGCTCCTAAGATCGTTAATGCCCGCTTTGCCGCAACACCATTTTGAGTATAGTTAGTAGCTTCTCGGTCACACGTATATTCGCATGAACGACTATACGCTTGTGATAAGAAAGGAATGAATGTCGCCGGAACTAAGAGAATATTCTTCCACACATGTCGTCGTTTAATATGGGAGAGTTCATGAGCAATAATGAAATCTAGTTCTTCTTCTCCGCCCTGTCTAGCAAGTTCAAATACCTCCGAATAAATGACAACCATATCACGTCCTAAAAATCGTGTTGCAAATGCGTTTAGTGCACCTTCAGACTGTACAATAAATACTTCTGGTACTCGTTTTAACCCCATTGCATTAGATAATGCAACTACACGCTCATATACATCTGGAAATTGACTGTGATGAATACGAATACCATTGCCCCGAATTGATCCAAGCATGATTAAATTCACATATATCATTACAGCTAGAATCCCAAGAGCAATAGCAATTCCAATAATGGAAACAGCTGCAAAAATGTAAATGAAAATACTAAATACTAGACTCAACACAAAATATATCGTTTCTCTCTCTGATGTAACATTTGTCTTCACTCTTGATTTCCCCTTTTGTATTAAATTTACATATATTAATATAATTTAAGCTACAGAGAATTTATTGTCAATTCTTTTTTAAAAATAATAATACTTTACATGAATCATCAATTTATTTTCTAATCTTCACTTCAGTAAACACGAAAAAAAGCAAAGTGTTGTCTGTCACTTTGCTTTTTTCTACATATATTATTTCCACTAGTCTTTACATAGTTCGACAGTTATTTTCTTAAAAACGCTTGAATTTCCGTTATGAGTAATTCCGGCTTCTCCATCATACTCATATGACCAGCACCTTTTATTAATGCTTGTGAAATAGTTTCTTTTTGAACTGAAAATGTTTTTTCTGGTGGAATAACTTGATCATTTTCTCCAGCAATTAGTAAAGACGGTAGCTTACTATTTTTTAATACGTGATTTCGGTCTGGCCGATTTTTCATAGCCTTTAACATACCGATTGTCCCTTCTTCACTTGTTTCATAGCCAATTTCTTTTGCTTTTTCAATGTCTTTTGCATGCGTTTCCAAGTTTTCAGAAGCAAATAATTTCGGGACTAAACCATCGATCAGAGAAGGAACTCCTTCAGATTTCACTTTTTCAATCGATGCATCTCTACCTTCTTTCGCTTCCTTTGAGTCCGGATATGCGGTCGAATGAATGATAGAAAAACCATTTAGTTGTTCTTCATATTTTTCTGCAAATGCTAATGTTATGTATCCTCCTAAAGAATGTCCAAATAACGTTATTTTCCCCAACATTAATACGTCCATTAACTCTTTCAATGTATCCGCCATATACTCCATTTCATAATTCCCTTTAGGAAAAGTTGAATCTCCATGGCCGGGTAAATCTAGTACAATTACTCTATTCTCTTTAGACAAAGTCGGAATTACTTTATCCCAGTAAGCATGACTCCCGCAAAAGCCATGTAGTAATACGATCACTTCTCCTTCTCCACAATCTTGATATGCTAGTGTAAGGTTAGATAATTTTATTTGTTGCTGACCCATCATAACATCTCCTATTTTTAATGTTTTGTCATACACATACCCCCATATCAAGTGTTGTAATCTTAAATTTGATTTTTTCTGAATAATTAGTTAAACTTCACATACCATAACAGTATAATTACCTTGGAATTATTTTAAGAAAAATCGGGCAAAGTACGCTTGATTTCCGTTACAGGCGGACGCTTTCCGCGGGCGGTCCGTGAGTCTCCTCGTCGCAAGCTCCTCCGGGGTCTCACCGAACACGCTTTTTCCGCTGGAGTCGCCGCCTTTCACTACAATCATTCACCTGGTTAAAAATCAACAGTGATTTTGTAAAATGAAAGTACTTACACCCATATTTAGAGGACGATTTTTTATGTGCAATCCAAAGATTACTAAACATAAATAGATCACTGAACAAAATTCACTTTCACTGAGACGAAACTTAAGTTTCTAAAAAAGGAAATCACGACTTTACATTAATCGAAATAACGAGAGTCACATCAAAAAAATTCCGTTTTAGCATGTTAGTCTCCTTATACTAAAAACACCATAACATTGGGTTCTTGGCATCAATTTTATATACTTTCTTCTGTTTCAAAAAAAAAAAAAAGCATACGTATTGTGCATACGCCTGCTTTCGTTTATTTATTGAAAAAACTTAATTAATTGGTTGCTTGAAGGTTCTTGTAGTGGAAACGTTTCTTCACTGTCAGTCTGACACACTACGTGTAACGTAGGAGTTTCCTTAACAATAAATTTCCAATGTGAGGTTTTTGAAGTACTAGTTGCTTTAAGCTCTTCACGCATCATTTTCTTTCTAAAATTTGCAAGCTTAGCAATTAAGAAGCGTTCTTTGTAGCGAATAAGTAAATATCCATTATGAGCAATTCGGTTATATTTATTTAAACTAACTTCTCTTAAATCAAATCCATTAGACTTGTTTTGAACAGACGGTGATAATACAAAAAAATCACGTTTTTTGAATATTGTTGTATTTAAATGTTGAATTAGCCCTAATTCATTTGTCAAAAAGTCCTTGTTAACGGCACTTGGAATTTGATTACTTTCCATTACTCCACCTCTTCTAAAAGTTCTCTTACTGTAAGTATACACCCTTTTGAGTGGAATTTCACTTATTAAATAAATGGAAAACTCACTACGGATAGAATCACAAATCTTGTCGGACCATAAAATCGTTGCTGTTCAAGGGATTGTAGTTGTTCTTCAAATTTGATAATATATTTTAAACCATAGGGTTTTGGCTTTAATTCAACAACATCCCGCCAAAAACCACTGGAATAGGAGTCCTTATCCTTTACATGGAGTGTTAAAAAATCGAGTTAAACAGCATACTAAAATTCATGGATTTCCACAAATAATATTGATTACATTATTACCAAATAGCGCATTTTGATGATCATTATCTTTTGCTAGTTGAATTCGCATGTTTTTTTAATAAGGAGGGTGGTCTATGAGTCGAAATTAACTTCTTCATAACAAATGAGAGAAATTAAAATTTACAGGCTCAATTCAAAAAATAAGCAACCTTCACAAACAAAAGGCTACTTACTTATACTATGCTATTTATGCTCTATATATTCGTTTTAGAGCTTCTTTTAATTGTGGTTTCACATTAACTTCAGGACGAATCATTTTCACTCTTTCTTCAGCTTCTTCAATTGTATTCGCTAAACGAAGTTCTAAAAGTGTAGCTACCGCCATTGTTCCTGCGCGACCACGACCTGTATTACAATGGAAGAAAATTTTCTTACCATCTTGATAATCTTGAACGATTTGTTTTACACCTGTGCGAATGGATTCATCCTGAAATTCCCCATCGTCTACAATCGGTTGATGTTTACTGATTTCGCTAGAGGATTCTGCAACTTCCGCTCGCAAATCGTATACTACATCAATTTTTTCTTCAGTGATAGCGCTCTGAACGTCCGCTACTCCCCCAATAAATATACGATCATCAATTAATGCTTGATAATTTTTTACATTCATATTAATTTCCTCCTAAATAAAATTGAATTTGAGTTGACCATTGGTAAACATGAGTTTTGCATTGAAACTTTTCCCTGTTTTAGAAACAAAGCCATTTAAAACTTCAGTTTCCCCTTTTGTACATAAATCTTCAACATGTATGACAGTTAATTGTTTCTTTAGTAAAATTGCTGGAAACGTTTGTTTGCAGCCTTCTTTATACGCAGAACACCCATAGAAATTCTTTCTTGAAATAATCGTTCCTTTTTGACAAGTAGGGCAAGTCGCTACTTCAACTCCACTTAAATCTATCTCAGTCGACATATCAAAAATCTTATCATGTAGTTGAGATGGCACTTCTTTGATTAGGTGATTCAAAAATTTTGAAATACTCCCTAAAAATAACTCTGAAGATCCTGTTCCAGTTCCTATTTTCTTCAAATATGCTTCCCATTTAGCTGTCATCGCTGGACTAGCAAGTAAATTCCCCTCAATGGCTTGGCAAAGTACGTTTCCTTTTTCAGTGATTGAAACGATGTTTTTCTTCACTTCAATATAACCATGACGTTTAATCGTTTCAATAATTCCGCTCCGTGTAGCTTCAGTTCCAAGACCTTCAACTTCTTTTAGAATTTCATTTTCCGCTGCGTCCTCTACAAACTTCCCACATGTTTTCATCATGGCGATGAGTTGTCCTTCTGTGTATGGTTTTGGTGGATTGGTCTGACCTTCTTTTATTGCCACTTTACCTTTGACTTGTTCATGCAGTGAAAGCTTCGGTAAGTTGGGTTCTTTTGATGCTTTAGAATCTGTATCATTTAAAAATAACACTTTCCACCCTTTATCAATTTCCACTTTGCCCGTTGACAAAAATGCAAGCCCATTGACATCTGTTGTAACAGACGTTTCCTGATACAAATAATTCGAGTGGAACATAGCAAGGGTTGTACGTAAAACTTCTTCATACAAATTCCGTTCTTCACTAGATAAGCGTGCTAATACCGCGACAGTCGGAATTTTTTTCGTCGGGATGATGGCGTAGTGTTCCTGCACTTTTGAACTGTCTACATAACGTTTACTTGGTGTTCTTGAAGCAACGTTAAAAGGTTGATTAATTAATTTTTGATACGCTTCAACTTGGTTTTCAAGATATGAAAATTCATTCGGCGTAATGAATTGAGTATCTGTTCTTGGATACGTGACTAGTTTCTTTTCATATAAAGTCTGCATGGTTTTCAGTACATTAGCTGGACTATACTTCCATTTACGGTTCGCAGTTGCTTGAATGGTGGATAATGCGTGCAACTTTGGAGGGAGTGTTTTTTTATCTTCTGTTTTTAAACGGCTTACTGTTCCAGGAATGGTTCCATCTATTTGATGTTTCCTCAAAAGTTCTTGTGCTTCTTCATGAACTTTCATCTTCCCTTTGACTTTGCCCTTATATGAACCTTGTTCAGCTTTAAAAGTTCCTTCTAATTCAAAAAATGGCTCCGGAACAAAGCGCTCAATTTCAAGCGAGCGTTGGTAAATCAAATAAACCGTTGGCGATTGAACGCGTCCGATAGAAAACACTTCTCGAATCCCCTTTTTTTGAATGAGTAGTGTATACAGCCTTGAGCCATTCATTCCAACAAGCCAATCACTCATTTGACGCGCTTTCGCTTCTTCATACATCAACAAATCTTTCTTATTATCATGTAACTGAAGAAAGCCTTTGCGTACTTCATCGACTTCGAGTGAATTAATCCAAAGTCGTTTGATTGTTTTATTTTGTGCGCGTGTGTGATCAAAAATACTATAGAAAATATTAGAACCTTCTCTATCTACGTCACATGCATTTATAACCGTATCAGTTTCATAGATTAGTTTTTTAATAACCCCAAACTGCTTCGCCTTTCCCTTTGCAATTTGAAATTGAAATTCCTCAGGTAAAATTGGCAATGTTTGAAGTGACCATTTCGCCCACTTTGGGTTGTGTGACTTTGGATCACGCAGCTCAACTAAATGACCGATTCCCCAGGTAATATAGGCCCCTTGTGGAAATATGTCACATGGTTGCACATCAAAAAAACCTTCATTCTTTTTAACCTTGAAAGCATCCGCATATGCCTTCGCCTGACTTGGCTTTTCTGCAATTATCACCGGTTTCACCAAAGCCCCGCCTTTCTTAAATCCAATCTGTACTAAAAAGTATATCATCTGACGAACACATACTCTACATTTCATCAAAGCTTAAAATAGGGCTACACGCTTCGTTGAAGTCTCTTTCACGATTTTCCAGGTTGAAGTTTATGTACCTACCTGAAAATGGTATAACATATGACTCGCTACGCTACTGTTATAAAGTACAAACTGCGTTATGGCATTGTGCTGCTGATGGATTTATTCCTGTTCATATTGATTTAATCCCGTTCGCGAGGTGTTTATTCCTGTTCGCGATCGTTTTATTCCCGTTCAAACCCGTTTATTCCTGTTCAACTTGTGTTTATTCCCGTTCGCCCAATTACTTCCATAAAAATACCCATTCCATAGTAGTTTACCCATCTATCTATTTTATTACATAAGAAAAACCGAGCAAAGTATCCCCGGTCCTTTAAGAAGGGTACCCATAGAAGTCCGTTAATTTCCGCTACGGTGGACGCTTTTCGCGGGCTTGGCTTCAGTCCAATGTCATCAAGCTAACCATA
>NZ_AMGD01000086.1:0-2664 GCF_000297555.1 Paenisporosarcina sp. TG-14 | reverse complement strand
TTCCTACGCCCACGACGGATAGGGACCGAACTGTCTCACGACGTTCTGAACCCAGCTCGCGTACCGCTTTAATGGGCGAACAGCCCAACCCTTGGGACCGACTACAGCCCCAGGATGCGATGAGCCGACATCGAGGTGCCAAACCTCCCCGTCGATGTGGACTCTTGGGGGAGATAAGCCTGTTATCCCCGGGGTAGCTTTTATCCGTTGAGCGATGGCCCTTCCATGCGGAACCACCGGATCACTAAGCCCGTCTTTCGACCCTGCTCGACTTGTAGGTCTCGCAGTCAAGCTCCCTTATGCCTTTACACTCTACGAATGATTTCCAACCATTCTGAGGGAACCTTTGGGCGCCTCCGTTACACTTTAGGAGGCGACCGCCCCAGTCAAACTGCCCGCCTGACACTGTCTCCTGCCCCGATAAGGGGCAAGGGTTAGAAGTTCAACACAACCAGGGTAGTATCCCACTGACGCCTCCTCCGAAGCTGGCGCTCCGGAATCTCAGGCTCCTACCTATCCTGTACAAGTTGTGCCAAAATTCAATATCAGGCTACAGTAAAGCTCCACGGGGTCTTTCCGTCCTGTCGCGGGTAACCTGCATCTTCACAGGTACTATAATTTCACCGAGTCTCTCGTTGAGACAGTGCCCAGATCGTTACGCCTTTCGTGCGGGTCGGAACTTACCCGACAAGGAATTTCGCTACCTTAGGACCGTTATAGTTACGGCCGCCGTTTACTGGGGCTTCAATTCGCACCTTCGCTTGCGCTAAGCACTCCTCTTAACCTTCCAGCACCGGGCAGGCGTCAGCCCCTATACGTCACCTTACGGTTTTGCAGAGACCTGTGTTTTTGCTAAACAGTCGCCTGGGCCTATTCACTGCGGCTCTCTCGGGCTTTAACACCCTAATAGAGCACCCCTTCTCCCGAAGTTACGGGGTCATTTTGCCGAGTTCCTTAACGAGAGTTCTCTCGCTCACCTTAGGATTCTCTCCTCGACTACCTGTGTCGGTTTGCGGTACGGGCACCTTCCACCTCGTTAGAGGCTTTTCTTGGCAGTGTGAAATCAGGAACTCAGACCTTACGGTCCTTGTCATGACAGCTCAACGTTATAGGAACGGGATTTGCCTCATTCCACGCCTCACTGCTTGAACGCGCATAACCAACAGCGCGCTTACCCTATCCTTCTGCGTCCCCCCATTACTCAAACGGTGGAGTGGTGGTACAGGAATATCAACCTGTTGTCCATCGTCTACGCCTATCGGCCTCGACTTAGGTCCCGACTAACCCTGAGCGGACGAGCCTACCTCAGGAAACCTTAGTCATTCGGTGGACGGGATTCTCACCCGTCTTTCGTTACTCATACCGGCATTCTCACTTCTAAGCGCTCCACCAGTCCTTCCGGTCTAGCTTCAACGCCCTTAGAACGCTCTCCTACCATTGACACCTAAGTGTCAATCCACAGCTTCGGTGAATTGTTTAGCCCCGATACATTTTCGGCGCAGCGTCACTCGACCAGTGAGCTATTACGCACTCTTTAAATGATGGCTGCTTCTAAGCCAACATCCTGGTTGTCTAAGCAACGCCACATCCTTTTCCACTTAACAATTACTTTGGGACCTTAGCTGGTGGTCTGGGCTGTTTCCCTCTTGACTACGGATCTTATCACTCGCAGTCTGACTCCCAATTATAAATCTCTGGCATTCGGAGTTTGTCTGAATTCGGTAACCCGGGATGGGCCCCTAGTCCAAACAGTGCTCTACCTCCAGGATTCTAAAATTGAGGCTAGCCCTAAAGCTATTTCGGAGAGAACCAGCTATCTCCAGGTTCGATTGGAATTTCTCCGCTACCCACACCTCATCCCCGCACTTTTCAACGTGCGTGGGTTCGGGCCTCCAGTAAGTGTTACCTTACCTTCACCCTGGACATGGGTAGATCACCTGGTTTCGGGTCTACAACTACATACTCTATCGCCCTATTCAGACTCGCTTTCGCTGCGGCTCCGCCTTATCAGCTTAACCTTGCATGTAATCGTAACTCGCCGGTTCATTCTACAAAAGGCACGCTATCACCCATTAACGGGCTCTAACTACTTGTAGGCACACGGTTTCAGGATCTATTTCACTCCCCTTCCGGGGTGCTTTTCACCTTTCCCTCACGGTACTGGTTCACTATCGGTCACTAGGGAGTATTTAGCCTTGGGAGATGGTCCTCCCAGATTCCGACGGAATTTCACGTGTTCCGCCGTACTCAGGATCCACTCAGGAGAGAACGAAATTTCGACTACAGGGCTTTTACCTGCTATGGCGGACCTTTCCAGATCGCTTCGTCTACCTCGTTCCTTTGTAACTCCGTATTGAGTGTCCTACAACCCCAAGAAGCAAGCTTCTTGGTTTGGGCTCTTCCCGTTTCGCTCGCCGCTACTCAGGGAATCGATATTTCTTTCTCTTCCTCCAGGTACTTAGATGTTTCAGTTCCCTGGGTGTGCCACGGATACGCTATGTATTCACGTAAACGTACTGTTCGATTAAAAACAGTGGGTTTCCCCATTCGGAAATCTCCGGATCAAAGCTTACTTACAGCTCCCCGAAGCATATCGGTGTTAGTACCGTCCTTCATCGGCTCCTAGTGCCAAGGCATTCACCGTGCGCCCTTATTAACTTAACC
>NZ_AMGD01000085.1:0-6214 GCF_000297555.1 Paenisporosarcina sp. TG-14 | reverse complement strand
CTCATCGAACGCCCCGCGGAACGCGTCCGCTCGGAACGGAAATCAGCGTGTATCAGGATTTTTTTAGTTTCATAGATATTTATAAAAAAATGACATTAGTAAAATTCCATCCCTTTCTCCTGTTTTATCGAGAAGGGGATTTTATTTCACCAACGTCATATATTGTACAACCTCCGTTAATGGCTACTTGTTTTTTATTATTTCTCCACATGCAATTCGATCTCCTGAATTTCCAGAAGGATCAGTTACGTAATCGTCTGCACTTTCGTGAATAATTATGGAACTTCCATCCTTATCAAGTAAAGAATTTGGCTTTCCTTTTTCAAGAGTTACATTCGGAGTTGTAATTTCTAAGTCTACTTCTCCATCCTTTTTCACTTTCAAGTTTGGAAGGTCGCCGCCGTGATACCCTTTCGGATTATAAAAACCATGTTGCTTTTTAGTGGGATTGAAATGACCACCTGCTGTTTTAAAATCAGGCTGTTCGCATTTCCCTACTTCATGAAAATGAATGGCTTTTTCTCCCGGTTTTAATCCTTTCAGTTGCAATAAAATTCTCACTCCTGTATCTGTTTCTGTTAATTCTGCTATTCCTATTCCCTTACCAGTAGAATCCACAATTGTCGTTTCAAGCGAATACTCAACTTGACCACTAACTGGAAATAACTCTTTTTGTTGGCTACAGCCTGTTACCATTAACATGACACATACTATCATCATCCATTTATTCACAAAAAAACCTCCATGAAAATGATTTCTCATTAACATGATGGCTTAAATTTGGTCATTTATACCTTAAACAATAATTACCAAAAGAACGACAATAAACATGGCTGCAAAGAAAATAGACATCCATTTCATCCATTTAGATTCACGTTCATATCCTTTTTCTTTAAAACTAATAGCTCGAAAGCCATTAGTTAAAGCAAATAGCGCAGTCATAAACAACACAGCAATATATAAATCTCCTTTAATAATAAAGATCAATGCTGCTATACTTACGGATGCTATTAGTAGTCCAGCAATCCCCTTTCGATTCATCTTTGTAGCTCCTTTTAAAAAAGTCGGTGCTAAAAACGCACCGACTTTCTGTTATTTTTTTTCTGTTGTTTTTTCTGTTGTTTTTTCTGCTGTTTCTTCTATTGATGTTTCTCCATTACCTTCTAATGCTATTTCTGGATGATTGGAATAAAACTTACGTCCTAGGTAGGTTTGGAATATCAATAATAAACCACCAATTGTCCAGTAAAGTGGGAGAGCCGACATAGATGTAAACGAAACGAACATAATCATGATAGGTGAAATGTAAATAAACATTTTCATTTGTTGTTTTTGTTGCTCAGGTACGGTCCATAGAGAAACTTTCGCTTGTAAGAAATATACTGCCCCTGCGATAAGCGTCATTATTACATCCGGAGACCCAAGACTATACCACAAAAATTGATGACTTTTCACATCTGGTGAATATAATATCGCAAAATAAAGACCCATAATGATTGGCATTTGAATAACCATTGGTAAACAACCCATGTTTAAAGGATTGACATTATGTTTACGGTAGAGCCCCATCATTTCTTTTTGCAATATCGTTTGCTCTTCTTTATCTTTGGATGCTTTTATTTTCTTTTGAATTTCATCCATTTCAGGCTTCATTGAGTCCATTTTGAGTTTCATGCCTTGTTGCGTTTTATAGTTACGAAGCATTAAAGGCATTAACACAACTCGGATCAAAACCGTAATCGCGATAATGGCTAAGCCGAAACTTCCATTAAATAAATCCCCAAAAAAGGTAAGTAAAAAGTCGAAAGGTTTTACAAGAATGTTGTAGAAATAACCTTCCTTATTTTCAACACCCGAACATCCACTTAGCACAACAGCAGCCATAACTAGCATTAACATTAATCCGATTTTCTTCTTCATTAAATTCACCTTCATCTTTTAAACTATAGAAATGTATTTCTTAACTACTACCTACTACTTTTCAATCCGATAAAAATATTTCTACTATAAACTTTATATTTTTTTAAGTCCATAGAAAAGTATACCTTATATACCTACTACTTTTCAAATCAATAAAAAAAGAGCCATAATATACGACTCTTTTAAACAGTTGTAGATAGTGCAAAACGAAAATATTTATGTTCCTTTTGATCACGAAATTGTTTAGGCGTAACTTCCGTATACTTCTTGAATATTCGGGTGAAATAGCTCTGATTACAGAAATGATATCGTTTTGAAATGTCTAAAATACTTTTACTTGTGTGACGTAAATAGTATTGTGATTCTTCTACACGTCTGACATTTAAATATTCAACAAGTGTAATACCTACATGTTCGCGGAAAATTCGTGATAAGTGGCTCGTACTGACTTGAAAATACTTCGCAATTTCTTCTACTGAAAGTTCAGCTTCCACTTCGTCATTAATATATAAAACTACTTTATTTACAGTTCGATGACCAAATGTTGGTTGTTTTCTTTCAGAAATAACGGAGACAAAGAAATCGATTAAATCATCTGCAAATTGTAGAAAAGAGGCATCATTTAAGTGATTATCAACCATATCAATACAAGCAGTATTAAAAGCAAATGTTTTTTTAAATGGCACTTGATTTTCATATAATTTTCTTGCCATGATTGATGACAATATAATAAAGTAGTGTTTTACTGCGCGAATTGTTCGCTTCCCTGCTTTTAATGATATTTGTTCTATAAGAAGCTGTAGTGTTTTCTTTGCTTGATCCGTTTCTACCTGTTGAATTTGATATAAAAGTTTATTTTCTAATTCAAAGAAATCTTCTACTCCCTCCAACTGAGTAAATATTTCAATCTCGCTTATATACTTTTTGGATATAGAATCACTATCTGATAATTGATTTAGTTTCATCAAACTCACCATCTTCCTTCAAAAAAACCTATGCTTATTTTACCATATATAAATTTCGGTTTTTGAAAACATCATGAACTTTTTTTATCTTTTATTAAGAAAAGTACTTGATTGTCTTATCCAATTGGTATTAGCACTTCAATATGCCTTTTTAATATCTGGACTAAAGCAGGCGTACTACACCCATCATCACCATCTATATTGCAAATCATATCAGGTGTTGTTTTAATGCTGACTTTTTCTGTTTTAATCACAATAACATCAGAATCTTCTTCAAGCTTTCCTCGCAGCATGGCTAAAGACATACGCATAAAAGCTGGTATACCAGCACTTTTCACAATAAAGACATGTAGGAAACCATCATCCGTTTTTGCATCAGGAGCCATTTTTTCGAATCCTCCTACCGAGTTCGTCAATGCCACTAACACAAGCACAGATTTACCTTCCCATGTACCTTGGTCATGCTCAACGAGAATTTCTGTTTCTTCATTTGAAGTTAAAGCTTTAACTCCTTCTATTACATATGCCAAAGCACCTAGTTTAGTTTTTTGTTCAACAGACACTTGAGAAACATTTTCTGCTAATTGTCCAACTGCTAAAATATTCATAAAGTATTGTTTTTGAACTTTAGCAATATCAACAAAAACCGGTTTAGCTGTTTTAAGGGCCTCTATTGCTTTTGAAGGTTCTAAAGAAATACCTAATGCTCTTGCGAAATCATTTACAGTACCTAGAGGAATAATTGAGAAAAGTGGTTTATGTTGTTGTTCCGCTAATCCATTAACTGCTTCATTAATGGTTCCGTCGCCACCCATCGCTATTACAAGGTGATATTTTTCTACGCATGCCTGACGCGCAAAACCTTTCGCATCTCCTTCTCCCTGAGTTTCTTTGACATCTACTTCATACCCCATCGTTTTTAATGTTTCAACTGTTTGGTCTTTAACAGATCCTGCTAACTCTTTACCTGATGATGGATTTAATATAAACATTGCTTTTTTCAATTGAAAACTCTCCCTCTGACTGAGTGTTTTATATGGTAAAATAGTGAAAAGTTATGATTGTGAAAAAGTGAGGTGGAATATTTTGGACACAAATTCAATTAACGAAATTATGAAAGTAATTCATGAGTTTTTCCCTGAACAAGCATCTATTGCTATTTCTAATACTACTGAATTTGTTTATTATCAACCGAGTAAAAAAATTGATTTAAAAATACTACCTGGTGATCCAGTTAAAGAAGGTACCGCTACACATAAAGCACTTCTTTACGGCCAAAAGGTAAACGAGTTTATTAATTCTGAAATTTTTGGTGTTTCATACTATGGGATGAGTATTCCCATTATAGAAGAAGGTGAAACTAAAGGTGCAGTGACAGCTATTTTCCCACAACAACCATCACCTTTTTTAAGTAAATATATGACAATAAAAACAGATGAAAATTGGTATCCTGTTAAACATAATCAAGTTCTCTTTTTAGAGACTCAACTACGAAAAACATTTGTCAAAACTGAAGTTCGTGAAGGGTTCCATCGATTAAATTTAAGTGAGTTGGAATTGTTTTTATCATCGGAATCATTTATAAGATGCCATCGTTCCTATATCGTCAACATTGCATTTATTAAAGAAATTCAACCTGACTCCCATTCTACTTTTTTATTAGAAATGACAGATGGAACTAGAATTCCTGTCAGTCAGCGTTATGCTAGTTACTTTAGACGCGCATTAGGGTTTTAAGTTGCTTTCTTTACTTATTAAATGAGGCTTTAAAATATTTTCTATCCTTAACAACTTAACTTTCTCTTATCCCGAAAAAATTTCATTTATAAAAAAGGTTGCACTCACTTTGAGTGCAACCTTTTTGTATGTCGTGATTTCTATTTAAATACCGGTGTATCTTTGATATCTTTTGTATCTGTTTCTTTCATCTGATCTTGAACTTCTTCGTTATAATATTGAACACTCGTCATAGCGCCTTCATCTACCATATTATTGTCATCAATATCATGGGGATCTGAATGTCCAGTTTTAGTCATATCCGCTTTATTTTTTTGTGATTCAATATAAGAATTCACTTTTATTTTTGTATTATTAAAAGCAACCATAGCCTTGTCACGATTTTCTTGTTTACTAAAATATGCATAAGTACCTGCTGCCAATCCAGCTAATAGTAATGAACGATTATTTCCTCTTGCCATATTCATCATTCCTCCAATAAGTCATATTCTTTACCTATTTTATAGATACCCTCTATTTCCATTTTTAATCCTAATTTATTATTACAAAATGATTACAAATTAACTGCTTTTTTTAGCATATCAACATGCGGGATTCCATCTTCATCATACTCGTCAGATATCGCCTCAAAACCAAATGAGCCATAAAAATGTTTAAGGTGAGCCTGTGCTTGTAATTGAATATCTGCGTTCGGCCACTTTTCATGGATAAATGAAATTGCTTGTTCCATTAATTGTTTAGCAAGACCCCTTCCCCTTGATTTTTTGTCTACTATTACTCGTCCTATAGAAACGTAGTTATATTTTACCCCAGAAGGTAAGACTCGAGCGTAGGCAAGCAGTTCATCATTTTCGATATAGGAGAAGTGATAAGAATCCACATCGTAGCCATCTAACTCGGGATATGGACACGATTGTTCAACTATAAAAACATTTACCCGAAGTCGTAAGTATGTATAAAGCTCAGTAGTTGTTAACTCTTGAAAAGATTTGATTCTCCACATATTTATCACTCCTTTTATGGATATTATTCCACATGTCTAGCATACTAGCGATATATTTGGTATGATGACGGAAAGAATTTTGAGGTGATCCGATTTGATACGAGCGATGAAACAAGACGATATTGCTGCTGTACAGCAAATCGCTAAACTAAGCTGGCATGATACTTATGAAGGTATTATTCCAATTGAGGTTCAAGTTTTATTTATTGAGCGAACTTATTCGAAGGCAATGATGATGAAACGTTTAGAAAAAACGTCCATGTATGTTGCTATTCATAATGATGAAATCGTTGGTTTTGCCAACTTTACACGGATTGATAATGATGGTGACGTTGAACTTACAGCTATTTATCTCTTGCCCTCTCATCAACACTTAGGCTATGGCAAGAAATTATTAACTGAAGGATTGCATAATATTCAAGATGCTCAACAATTATTGGTTTACGTCGAAAGTGACAACCAAAAAGGTCGTGCGTTTTATGAACGAAATAATTTCATATGTATGGAAGAATTCGATGAATTTTTTGAAGGTCATCCGCTATCTACATCTAAATATGTATATAATTTAAAAACGCCGGTTAACACTTAA
>NZ_AMGD01000084.1:0-19372 GCF_000297555.1 Paenisporosarcina sp. TG-14 | reverse complement strand
GATACCAACAGGTGTCGGCGTAAGAAAACGTTTTGCTTCCAGCACCGAAGTGCTTTCCGCTATTTTAGTTGACGTTTTGCTGTTCAGTTTTCAAGGTTCATTTTGTGCATCGCATCTTAGCGACTCTTACTATATTACATTATGACTCACATAAAGTCAACACTTAATTTTTCGTGTTCAACATTTTTGTGCGTCGCACCTTAGCGACATTCATTATATTACACTATGTTTCTTGCAAAGTCAATGCCTCAATTCAAACCGGTTATAAAAACATTGAGATAGTAATTACACTAGCAATTCCAGGAACACCTAAGAAAGCAATCAGTAACCCTGAGACAATATTAATTGGAATAAAAAACCCGAATTGACTAGCGATTAGATTAATTCCAAATAAAATAACAAAAGCAAAAGCAATTCTAAACCACAGAATAGAGAACACTTCTACTACTCGTCCTTTAGATGCTTTATTTAAAAACAAAAATAGAAGTAATGTTATACCAATCAAATAAAGAATCAGTTTCATGTAGCTTCTCCCACCTCACATATAAGTTATCTCTAACTATATGAAGCGATTGGTATAACATATACCTCATTTTAAGAGGATTTTTCGTATTCTTGCTTCTTTATATAGAAAGAAGTGTTTACTTTCAGCAATTTTACGTTGAACAATAATCGACAAATCGTAGTCATCTACCTGTTGTTCAATCATTTGAGCTTGTTGCCATTCTACTTTCGTTTCTTTCATTAGTGAAAGAAGCTTTGCATCAAATTCTTTTTTAAGCTTTACTTTTTTAAAAAACACTTGTAGCTAGGCCTCCTCTTTATAACTCACGTCGGCCTTCTAACGCTTTTGACAAAGTCACTTCATCTGCATATTCTAAATCTCCACCCACTGGAAGCCCATGTGCAATTCGCGTAGTGCGAATTCCGGATGGTTTAACTAACCTCGAAATATACATCGCTGTTGCTTCTCCCTCAATCGTAGGGTTTGTTGCTAAGATCAACTCTTGTACACGCTCATTCTGTAATCTCTTTAATAGAGGAGATACATTAATATCTTCAGGTCCAATTCCATCCATTGGCGATATCGCACCGTGTAGAACATGATAAAGCCCGTGATAATCTCGCATTTTTTCTAGGGCAATGACATCTTTTGGAGTTTGAACAACACAAATTATGGTGTCATCACGTTGTTTGTCTTGGCAAATATGACATGGATCTACGTCAGTGATATGACCACATATTGAACAGTAACTTAAATTCCGCTTAGCTTCTACTAACGCTTTCGCGAAATCAAGCACTGTATCTTCCTTCATACTTAAAACAAAAAACGCCAGACGGGCCGCTGTCTTTGGCCCGATACCCGGCAATTTCATAAAGCTATCAATTAGTTTTGATATTGGTTCAGGATAGTGCATGTGGTTTCCTCCTAGAACATGCCAGGGAGGTTCAATCCTTTCGTGAATTGTCCCATCGTGGAGTTCGCTGTTTCTTCTGCTTTTTTCATTGCCTCGTTTGTAGCGATAACAATTAAATCTTGTAACATTTCAATATCTTCAGGGTCTACAACAGTTGCATCTAAAGCTACATTAACCACTTCTTTGCTTCCAGATACAGTTACTTTAACCATACCTCCTCCTGCTGAACCTTCAAAATGTTGAGTACCCAATTCTTCTTGAGCCTCAGCCATTTGCTTTTGCATTTTTTGCATTTGTTTCATCATACCTTGCATATTACCCATTCCACGCATATTATTCTTCCTCCCTAATCATCATGTATTTCTATAAATTCTTTTCCAAATAACTTTTCTGCTTCTACAACCAAAGGATCTTCAGTTTCCGCTTGAACTTCTTGCAAAAAACTCAACACTTCATCTGTTTCTTCTTGTCCTGACTCACTCGTTTTTGACACTGAATTTGAATCTGTAGTCTCTAATCCTTTGTGACGAACAAACTCTTCGCGGATTTTAATCCATGCTTCTTCTGGTACGAACAGAATTTCATACTGCTTCCCTGTTAAATTCATTAACAGTTGCGAAAAAGCACTGGAGAACGTCTGATTATCAGCTGCCATTTGGCAATGAATATCATATTTAAATTTTAACACAAATGAACTCGCAGATGCTGCAACTGGTTCCGCTTCATTCAAAAGGGCGGCGTGTGATTTTTGCAATTGAGTAATAATCGTTGACCAGTGTGATTTAATTAGTTGAATATCTTGCTTTGTTGCTGTTTTCAATACTTCTTGAATACGACCAGATGGCGCTTTAAAACCTGTTTGCGTTCTTAATCTCTGGCGTTTTTGAGATTCATTCGCTTGTGGGGTTTGCGTCCCATTTGACGTAAGTCCTTGTTTAACTTGTTGCTCAAGTGCAACAACCGTTCGTTCAAGTTGAGCGATTTTCTCTTCAAACGGGCTTAAATCAATAGCTAGTTGAGAGTTATCTTCTTTTACTTGTGACATTTTCAAAAGAGCTGTCTCTAAATAAACTTTTGCATGGTTAGAGTAACGCATTTCTTGTTGAGTAGCAGATAATATTTCAATGTATCGATATAGTTTTTCAACCGGGAACTGACTTGCAAGTTGTTTAAATTTCTCTTCATTAGATGCAAGTTCTAATAATTCGTCTAGGGATGGAGCTGTGTTCATCAACAGTAAGTCACGGAAGAATGTGATTAAATCCTCAGTTAAGCGAACTGCATCTTTACCTTCTTTCATTAATCCCTCTAAAAGTGTTAATACTTTAGCAACATCTTTTGTTAATAATGATTCTGCCAGTTGATAGAATATATCTTGACCAATTGACCCTGTCACGAGAAGTGCGTCTTCAACTGTCATTTCGTCACCACTAAATGACACAACTTGATCGAGCATGCTCAGTGCATCACGCATTCCGCCTGCAGCTGCTTGTGCAATGACTTTTAAGGCTTGATCATTTGACGGGATTCCTGAATCAGTCAATATTACATTCATTCGGTCTACAATATCCGTTGCAGTAATTCTCTTAAAGTCAAAACGTTGGCATCTAGAAATGATCGTCAAGGGTAATTTATGTGGTTCTGTTGTCGCTAAAATAAACACAACATGAGCTGGTGGTTCTTCTAACGTTTTCAATAATGCATTAAAAGCACTATTGGACAACATATGCACTTCATCGATGATATACACCTTAAAGCGTGAATTTGCAGGAGCAAAACGAACTTTTTCAATGATATCTCGAATTTCTTCAACTCTTGAGTTAGACGCAGCATCAAATTCGATTACATCTGTATTTGATCCATTCGTGATGCTCTTACAAGTATCACACTCGTTACATGGTTCAAAAACAGGTGCGCGTTCACAGTTTAATGCTTTTGCGAAAATTTTTGCTGCACTTGTTTTCCCTGTCCCTCGTGGTCCATTGAATAAATACGCATGCGTCGTTTTATTATAAAGGAGAGCATTTTGAAGGGTTTGTTTCACATGTGCTTGACCGGACATTTCAGCAAATGATTGCGGTCGGTAGACACGATAAAAAGCTTGATACGCCAACTGATTTCTCCCCTTATAATGTGATTTTAAACAGTCCTTTTATTATATCATAAGGTGGTCACTCTAGCTTCCATCAAGCCAAAGAATTCGAACACAAAAAAGGTGTTCGCTCGCATGGTTAGCGAGCAAACACCTAAATGGAACTATGTATACCGTGCACCTTCCTTCGACTGGCATACATAGGCGGAACCTTTGTCGTTAGCTCTGTTTAGGCACCCTTGCGGCACATGGGAAAGTCCACTTAATGCTGCTTCCTTCCGGACCTGACATGTTTCATAGATACCCATTGCGCAAGACCCAGACGTCAACACTACGTGCAAAAGTCAGACCCTACATATAAACAGCCTCAGAGAAGGAGTTCAGTCTCGCTAGAGCGGATTGCGAGTTACAAGATACCGCTAACTCCCCACCTAGCACGGCATTTTCCATTATACTAAGTTATTCCTCAAAAATCAACTGGTATTTAAATTAGTATAATAGATTTCTCGGAAAATCATCAGATTGTGAAGGATAGCAATGATAACAGAGAGATTTACTTAGCACGAACTTACGACAATGTTTTACTATAGGAAGTTTATCTTACTATTACTAGCTATTAACGCGGAATTACTTTCAAGTTCCTGAAATTATTATTGCTTACCTTCCCTATCTAACTTAAAAGAAAAAATTTCAATTATTGTTGCTTTAATATTGTTCCCATGGTACAATATTTTTTGTTGTCATGGAGGTATACCCAAGTTCGGCTGAAGGGATCGGTCTTGAAAACCGACAGGGGAGTTAAATCCCGCGGGGGTTCGAATCCCTCTACCTCCTCCATTTTTTAAAACAAAAAACGCGCATATATATGGAGATTGTTATTCGTTACTAACGTAACGAATTTTCTTCTAACACAAATAATTGGAATATTATGAAGGTGACTCATTTGAGTTACCTTTTTTTGTTACCCTAAAAAGCTATGCGGCTTATGAGAATCAGGAATTAAGATTTATTCAAAAAACACGGATATCTTTCCATCCATAGGCGACTTCCTCTACTGATAATTCCTGTAGTAATTTAGTATCTACGTAAACTCCCCCCATTGTTTCATAGACTTAAAAAGTAAGGTGTTATCTAGACAATTAGAATTTAAAAAGCCCCCAACTTTTCGCTGAGGGCTTGTCTACATTATTTACGTAACAATGAAGTTTGTTGGATACAATGACCAATACGTTCTACGATCGTTTCTACTGTATCTGGGCTTTTCATCAAATCGTAATCATTAATATTTAAACGCAGAACTGGACACGCATTAAATGAGTTAATCCAATTTTCGTAACGCTCGTGCATTTCGTGCCAATATTCTACCGGTGTTGATTGCTCCATTGGACGCCCGCGTTCTTGAATGCGGCTTAATATATCCTCAATTGAACCATCTAAATAAATGAGTAAATTTGGATGAGGGAAATACGGAGTCATGACCATCGCATCAAACAAACTCGTATACGTATCATAATCAGTCATATTCATCGTACCTTTTTCCACATGCATTTTAGCAAATATTCCTGTATCTTCATAAATCGAACGGTCTTGAATAAAACCGCCACCATATTCAAAAATTCGTTTTTGTTCTTTAAAGCGTTCCGCTAAGAAGTAAATCTGTAAATGAAAGCTCCACTTTTCAAAGTCTTCATAAAAACTTTCTAAATATGGGTTCGCATCGACATTTTCGAAAGATGTGCGGAATTGTAGGGCATCTGCAAGTGCTTTTGTCATAGTAGATTTCCCGACACCTACTGTACCAGCTATTGTTATAACAGCATTTTGTGGTATGCCGTATTTCTCACGTAAGTTCATGCATCGAGACTCCTCTTTTTTAATGTATCTTGCACTTGATCTAATATCAACTTCAAATCAGATTCATTTTGAACAAAATCGATTTCATCTCCGTTAAAACGAAGAACCGGAATTTCCGGATGTGTGTCTTCAAAATGTTGAATGAACGCATGATAATCGGCTGATAATTTCTCCATATAATCCGCACTGATCATTTTTTCGAATTCACGACCTCGCTGTGCAATCCGTTTCATTAATGTATCTAAACTAGCGTGCAAGTAAATGACCATATTTGGTCTTGGCATATCTTGCGTCAAAATACGGTAAATAGACTCGTATTTAACATATTCTTCAGCAGGAAGCGTGCGTTTTGCGAAAATTAAGTTCTTAAATATATGATAATCAGCTACAACAGGTTCACGCTCTGCAATATACTTCTTTTGAATATCGCTTAATTGTTTGTATCGATTACAAAGGAAAAACATTTCCGTTTGAAAGCTCCACTCTTCAATATTTTCATAAAATTTATTTAAAAATGGATTTTCATCTACAATTTCTTTTAATAGTTGAAATTTATTTGCATCAGCAATAGCCTTTGATAGTGACGTCTTACCAACACCAATCGGGCCTTCAACTGTGATAAATGGAATCGGCATCAGTAGTCCTCCTACTCGTTTTCAATCATTCAGCGCCCCCTATTCTATCATAGCTACAAAACGAAAAAAAGAGCTAAACCTCTTTCCTAAGAAGGAAAAGGGTTTTAGCTCTATATTTTATTAACTTTAAACGTCTCATTTAGAAGGGCCCAATTTTGTGGGAATTTAAAGCCCATATGCCAATAGCTAATTCCTCTTAATTTTAATTCCTTGATTAAATCAAATTTTGCTTGCATGGAACGGGCATCCTCAAACCACACCACATGCTCTATCCCATCTCGCCAGTAATTGTAATAAGGAGCTTGCGCAGTATTATCATACAGTATTGCAGCGTTACGCTCGCGTGCTAGTTCAATTGCACGTTGAGAACTGATCGCTTGCGCTTGAGGATTTCCAGGTTTAAACGGTAATGTCCAATCATATCCGTACAAATTTTGACCCATCAATATTTTGGACGCAGGCATTTCTGTTAATGCATATTCCAATACTTGTCTGACTGGTCCTATAGGCGACACAGCCATTGGCGGACCGCCACTATACCCCCATTCGTATGTCATGATCACGACAAAGTCGACTACTTCAGCAATTTGTTTGTAGTCATGTCCTTCATACCATTTTCCCGCTTGGGTAGCAGACGTTTTAGGCGCAAGAGCAGCAGATAATGTTAATCCACTCGCAGCTGCTTTAACACTTTTTAAAAAATCAACATATGCTTGTCGGTCTTCACTTCGTAAATATTCAAAGTCAAAATGAATATCTTTGGCATTCTTAGCTTTTGCTTCAGCTAAGATATTCGCAATTAACTTATCTTGCACTGCTTGACTGGCAAAAATTTCTTGTGCTAGCGTATCACTAAATGCACCGTCTTCAATGTTTGAAACGACAATTGCCGAGGTGATATTCTCATCAATCGCAATCTGCTCTAGACCTCCCCAGTTTAAAGGGACCAAAGATCCGTCACGCTTTACATCATATGAAAATGGCATCATATAGGTTAGTAACGGTCCTCGTTTCTTCACTTCATCTAACAACGTTTGGGATGGAGCTTCTGTGTAAAACTCAACATAACCGTTTGAATCAATCGTTGGTCGATTGGGATTAGGTATACCCGGAATTATTATTGTTTGACCAACAACTAAAACGTCTGGGTTGTCTAGTTCATTAACCTGAGTTAGTATGGCCATCGTTGTATTGTACTCTGTAGCGATTGAAAATAGGCTATCCCCTGGCTCCACTACATAAATCATTTGAAACCTCCTTATTCCACATCTCATTTATGCTATGCGTATTACAATCAAAACATGCTACACTTAAATCAAGGAGCGATGCGTGATGGATGTATTTAAAAAAGATCGGACTTACATGTTAGAAGCATTAGTCGAAGCACAAAAAGCAGCAACTTTAGGTGAAGTACCGATTGGCGCTGTCATCGTCTACCAAGATGTAATCATTGCACGTGCACATAATTTGCGTGAAACGACACAAAATGCAACGACTCATGCAGAGCTACTGGCGATACAACAAGCGTGTGCAAAGGTCGGAAGTTGGCGTTTAGAAGACATGACCCTTTATGTCACACTTGAACCTTGTCCTATGTGTGCAGGGGCAATTTTGCAATCCCGTATACCACGTGTAGTTTATGGTGCACGTGACGTCAAAGCCGGTTGCGTAGATTCACTCTATCGATTGCTCAATGACCCTCGATTTAATCATGAATGTGCAGTAACTGAAGGGATTCATAGTGAAGAGTGTAGCGCTATTCTCACTAATTTTTTCCGTCGTTTACGTGAACAAAAAAAGAACCAGAAACGAACCCTTGAATAGGTTCATTTCTGGTTTTTTATTAGTTAGAAATGACTTTTTTACCGCCCATGTATGGACGTAAAACTTCAGGAATAGTGACAGAACCGTCTTCTTGTTGGTAATTTTCCAAAATGGCTGCAACTGTTCGACCAAGTGCTAGGCCACTTCCATTTAATGTATGGACAAATTCAGGTTTAGCATTCGCTTCACGGCGGAAGCGAATGTTAGCACGACGCGCTTGGAAATCCTCGAAGTTGCTGCAAGAAGAAATCTCACGATAAACACCTTGAGCTGGGATCCATACTTCAATATCATATTTTTTTGCTGCAGTAAATCCTAAATCAGCTGTACACATTTTTAACACACGGTATGGTAATCCTAATAGTTGTAGAACTTTTTCCGCATGTCCTGTTAATTTCTCCAATTCATTATAAGAGTCATCTGGGTTTACAAAACGAACAAGTTCCACTTTGTTAAACTGATGTTGACGAATTAAGCCTCGTGTATCACGACCTGCAGAACCCGCTTCAGAACGGAAACATGCACTGTATGCAGCAAATCCTTGTGGCAATGTGTCTTTATTTAAAATTTCATCACGGTAAAAGTTTGTGACCGTTACTTCTGATGTTGGAATTAAGAAGTAATCTTCTTTTTCAATTAAAAATGCATCTTCTTCGAACTTCGGCAATTGCCCAGTACCTGTTAGGCTTGCGCGGTTTGCTAAATATGGTGGCAACATTTCTTCGTAGCCATGCTCATCTGTATGAAGGTCAATCATAAAGTTCATCAAGGCACGCTCTAAACGAGCACCTAACCCACGGTAAAACACGAATCGGCTACCTGTAGTTTTTGCAGCACGTTCAAAATCGATAATATTTAAATCTGTTCCAAGATCCCAGTGTGGTTTAGGTTCAAAATCAAATTCACGGATTTCTCCCCATGTACGGTCTTCCACGTTGTCATCTTCAGAATCCCCAATAGGAACGCTATCATGTGGAATATTTGGCAAACGCATCATCATGTCATCAAACTTCTCTTCAACTTCACGAAGTTCATTATCTAGGACTTTGATTTCATCGCCCACTTGGCGCATACGCAGGATAACATCATCCGCATTTTCTTTATTGCGCTTCATACCTGCTATTTTCTCAGAAGCTCCATTACGTTCAGCTTTTAATACTTCAGCTTTACCTATAAGCTCACGACGTTTTGAATCAAACTCAGCAAATTGATCAAAGTTCCCTAAATCTTCTCCTCGTTTTTCGAGTTTCTCTTTGATTTCTTCGTAATTGGCTCTAACACGTTTTACATCTAACATGTGGTTTCCTCCTCTAATTTGATGATGGACCAGACAGAAAAGTGGAGCTGGACAACAAAAAAAGCCCTCAATCCCCTTGGAAAGGGACGAGAGCTACCCGCGTTGCCACCCTGATTGATTTGTCCATGCGAACAAATCCACTTGTCTCATAACGGCTTTTCAACCGGCTGCAACTTACTAATCTTCAGTTGCGCAACTCCAGAACGGATTCACAAGTGTTTTTACCAGCTTGCACCAACCGCTGGCTCTCTAGAAAAAACAGAGCTTGTTACTACTTCCCATCATCGTTTCATATGTGAAATTAACAATACTTTACTACACGGTGTGAAATTTGGCAAGCCACCATTCATATTTAAAAAGATCAGCACGCACCTTTAATGGTGCATGCTGATTTCTTCCCTTACTGATATTCTATATTTTTTACTTTTTGTAGGAATTAATTAACACCAACAGCTGAAAATGCTGCTTTTACGCTTGAAACTTCACTGCTGCTAGCACCGTAAAGGTCGGTTGCTGCTTGAACAGAAGCCACACGGTACTGACTGAAATTCGAGTTAGGTGTTAAGTATTGCGTTAAAGTACGGAAGAAGATTTTACCCATTTTATCATTTCCAATACCTGCAACACTTACGCCGTAATGAGTCCCACCGTTGGATAATAGGAATGCAGCTTTATTACTGATCCCAGAGTTAATATGAACGCCGCCGTAATCGCCTGTACCCGTGTAGCGGACAGAATAATGATCAGGATCTCCTTGTAATGTTGGGTCTTCCATTGAACGCAATGCATCCCCCGAAATGCTAGGTGTATAGATATCTTCCCCAATTAACCAATCTGGATTGTTATTAAAATGATATTCTGTTAATGTTCCAAAAATATCAGACATTGATTCGTTGATTGCACCAGATTCATTTTGATAGACTAAATCAGCAGTCGTATCCGTAACCGCATGTGTCAACTCGTGCGCAATAACATCAAGTGCTCCTGATAATGGGATGAATGTAGATCCGTCTCCGTCACCATAAACCATTTGAGAACCACTCCAAAACGCGTTGTTATAACTACGGCCGTAATGTACTGTTGAAACTAATTTTGCTCCATTTCCATCGTAACTATTACGGTTATGAACGTTATTAAAGTAATCAAATGTTTGTGCTGCGTATGCATGTGCATCAACAGCTGGACCATCATAAGCTGCATTTAACGCATTATCAGCATCCAACCATAGAGTTCCAGGTGTTCTTGTGCGGTTTCCTGCGTCGTAAGTAAATATTCCATCTCCACGAGTACGGTCTAAAAGGTATGATCCGTTAGTATTTGTTAATGTGTTGAATGATTTTGTATCACCTAACACACCTTTTCCTGTCCCTACTGTATCTGTTCCAGAGAGTCCTGTTGTTGGTTTTGCTTCATGAATTTGATTATATGACTCTAGCACAATACCTGTTTGTGCATCGACAAAATATTGATAATTACCTGGTTCAGGATATAAGAATTCGAACTCCATTGCAAAAGAAAATTTAGCTTGTCCATCTTTTACATAAATCACGAATTCAGGAGTTGCTGAATGTTCAAGTTCTGGAATTTGACCCAATTTAGTTTCTAAATCTTTAGCAGCTGTAGCAAGTGCTTCTTCACTCTTCACTTTCGCCCCACTTTTTAATGCTTGTTTTTTATCGAGGTCAGGAGCGATTTCTCCTGAAACAGCTGTTAATACACCGTCTGGATTAACATGAGCTGAAACGATAGATCCGAAAACTGGTACACCTTTATAGATTTGTTGTAATTTCAGATTGGTAAAGCCAAGTTCATCTTTTGTTTCACTTAATACTCGGAAACTAGAAAATGGCTCTTTACTAAATTTATAAAGTTCTTTTTTTTGCGATAGATAATTAAATACAATGTCTTTTGCTGATTTTTCCGATGGAGTTGTTAGTTTACCAGATATAAAATCTGGGGCTTTACTCTTTTGATTGACATGTACTTTTTCAGAAATAGCATTTCCTGGTTCTGCGTAAACTGGTGCAACGGCTAAAGATAAAGCAATTGTTGCAGCTAAACTCAGACTCACTAATTTTTTCTGCTTCACTCAACTTCACTCCATTCATTATTTTCTGAATATTACAAACTTAATAACTTAATTAAGATTGTACCTTTTAAAATAATAGGAATAAATAGGTAACTATAACTGTTTTTATTTGTATAATAGTGGGTTTATTTTCCTGTGTTTTTAAAAATAATGCTTTATAAAAATTAGTCTTTAGCATTACTTAATCACTTCTTTTCGTATCATAAGATACAGCTACCAATTAGTTTTCCATCTTTTTAGTATACATAATGATAATTTTCTCTAGTTTCTAGAATTAGAGTAAGGTATTGATAGTGACTATTGAGAAAGAAAACAAAAAAAGCCTGCACAATGGCAGGCTTGAAATTACGCTTTATGTTTAATATAGTTTTCGACAAGATGAACAAAGTAAGCCGTTACTCGGTGATCATCTGTTAACTCCGGATGAAACGAACACCCAAGGAATTGGCCTTGTTGTGCCATCACGATTCGACCGTTATGTTCACACAGCACATCTATTTTTGGTCCAACCTCCGTGATATGAGGAGCCCGTATAAAAACGGCTGGAAAATCATCTGCTATTCCCTTAATCGAAAGAGGAGCTTCAAAACTATCAACTTGACGACCAAATGAGTTTCGTTCAACGGTCACATTCATCACGCCAATATGAGGTTGATCATACCCAACAAGCGAATCAGCAAGCAAGATAAGTCCTGCACAAGTTCCAAACATAGGATTTCCCGCTTTTGCAAATGCTCGTAAAGGTTCCATCATGCCATATAAATCTAAAAGTCGACGCATTGTCGTACTTTCACCGCCAGGTAAAATAAGGCCATCAATCTCGGCCAAATCCTCCGTACGTTTCACTACTACTGCTTGGGCTCCACTCGCTTCAATTGAATTGATGTGTTCCCGAACAGCTCCTTGTAAGGCTAAGACGCCAATTTTCACCATCTTATAAAACTCGATCCTGCATGCGATCTTTCGCTTCTAAACGAGAGATTTCTATACCCTTCATTGGAACTCCAAGATCTTTTGAAATTTCAACAAGTAATTTGTAATCTTGGTAGTGAGTTGTCGCTTCAACAATCGCACGCGCAAATCTTTCTGGATTGTCTGATTTAAAGATACCAGATCCAACGAATACACCGTCTGCTCCAAGTTCCATCATTAATGCTGCATCTGCTGGAGTTGCTACTCCACCTGCAGCAAAGTTTACAACTGGAAGTCTTCCTAAGTGTTTAATTTCAAGTAACACATGGTAAGGTGCACCTAGAATTTTCGCTTCTGTCATTAATTCATCTTCATTCATATGAATAATTTTACGAACTTGAGCATGTAATTTACGTAAGTGACGCACGGCTTCTACGATGTTACCTGTTCCGGGTTCACCTTTCGTACGAAGCATGGAAGCACCCTCACCAATTCTACGAGCTGCTTCACCTAAATCTTTATTCCCACATACAAAAGGAACCGTGAAGTTACTTTTAATCAAGTGGAACTCTTCATCTGCCGGAGTTAACACTTCAGATTCATCAATATAGTCAACACCCATTGCTTCTAACATTCGAGCTTCAGAAATATGACCAATACGTGCTTTAGCCATAACTGGAATCGTTACTGCCTTCATAACTTCTTCCGTAATACGTGGGTCTGCCATACGTGCTACTCCACCAGCTGCACGAATATCAGATGGTACACGTTCTAAAGCCATTACTGCTACTGCTCCTGCTGCTTCAGCAATACGAGCTTGTTCTGCATTGATAACGTCCATAATGACGCCACCTTTTTGCATTTCTGCCATTCCACGTTTCACACGATCTGTACCTGTTAAATATTCATTCATTGTATGTAGCCTCCATTTCATCTATGATTATTAGTATAATGAATTATGACCATATTGAAAGTGTCAGTTTCGCACTTTTTAAAAAGGTCAGTTAGGGGTTTTTAATGGGTATGTGGTTGTTAATTCAAATCGATAAATCGTCTTCAACGCCTCTTTATGAACAACTTTATCGCGATATTAAGGGACGGATTATTCGTGGTGACTTAGCAGTTGGAACTAAGTTACCATCTAAACGGAAGCTAGCTGAATTTCTAGCCATTAGTCAAACAACGATTGAACTAGCTTACGGTCAGCTAGTTTCCGAAGGCTTTATTACAGCAGTTGCTAGAAGTGGTTACTTTGTTGAACAAGTAGAAGAACTTGCTTATGTGGAAGAGATACGAGAAGAACTAGTACAAACTGAATCCGTAAAACGCAACTACAGCATTGATTTTAACTCTGGTCGAATTGATACTGCCGCCTTCCCATTTAACCAATGGCGAAAGTACGCAAAAGATGTACTTGATGAAACGTCACGAGATTTATTGTTGCTTGGTCACCCTCAAGGAGACGTAGAGTTAAGACAAGAAATTGCAAGTTATATATACTCGTCACGCGGTGTTCGTTGTACTCCACAACAAGTGGTAATCGGTTCAGGGACCGAGCAGTTAATGCCTCTACTTATACGCCTTCTAGATAAAGACGCAATTTACGCTATTGAAAACCCTGGCTACCCCATTACACATTATATATTTGATAATTATGACCGTGAAACCTTAGCTGTCTCTGTTGATTCAGATGGGATGAAAGTAGCAGAACTAGAAAATCAAGATGCAACCGTTGCCTATGTTACTCCTTCTCACCAGTTCCCTACAGGTGCGATTTTATCTGCTTCTAGACGTGCTCAACTACTGAACTGGGCATCCAGCAAAGAAGGACGATACATTATTGAAGATGACTATGACAGTGAGTTTCGCTATGTTGGTAAACCGATTCCTTCTCTCCAAGGAATGGATAAACATGAGCGTGTCATATATATTAGTACATTTTCTAAATCATTAATGCCTTCCTTGCGTATCGCTTACTTTGTGTTACCCATGCACTTATTACAAGCGTACAGGCACACATTCCCTTACTACTCTTCAACAGTACCGAGGCTCGATCAACATGTACTTGCACAGTTTATGCAAGATGGTCACTTTTCTAAACATTTAAATCGTATGCGAAAATTATATCGAAAAAAACTTGATAAGTTAACGCGTGCTTTTGAAGCCTATGAACCAACTGTTCTTATATCAGGGGAGCAAGCAGGAATGCACATAGTGTTAACGATAGATATTAGATCAACTGACCGTGAATTAGTAAAACTTGCAAAACTTGCAGACATCCGAGTATATGCTTTATCTGAATACCACCAAACGACTGAAAACATCTCCTGTAAACCTCAAGTGTTAATTGGATTTGGTGGTTTTCTAGAAGAGGAGATTGAACCCGCTGTGGAAGCCCTAATGAATGCCTGGAACATCCGAAAAGCGTAAAGTTCCCTCTAGCTCCACACATTTGTGGGAAGGTAGAAACCTCGAGAAATTCGCATTTCCTTCCACCTTCATAAAGGTATAGCCATGCGCTAGCAGCTGCTCCAATTTTAAGGGTGTAGCTCGAAAAAATTATACTTTTTTTATATCAAAAAACCGTGATTTCTTCAATTGAAGAAATCACGGTTTTATTAGTTAATTAAATAAGCCACCGACAAAGTCCGTTGTACCATTCCAAAGTTTCCCAAAGAAATCTCCAACTGCTCGTAAACCTAAGGAAAACCAGTTTGCACGTTCGACAGTTTCAGTTGTTACGACATCTGTTGATTTTACTTCGCCTGTGATATACCCATAGTCTGTTCCTTCAGACTTTACAAGTTCCACATGACCAATTACTTCATCCTTCTTAATCACTGCTTCTATAGAACCTTCTTTGACTTTCTTCTCATCAAGCACCAATTTTGGTGTATACAACTCTTTTTCTTTTGGTTTAATTACCATTTCAATCGGTTCTTTTACAGCAATACCGACTTGACTTTCTTTCCCTTTACTTACAGAAACACTTTTTTGATTTTTAAATTCATATCCTGCAGGTGCAATTTCTACTTTTGAAAATTGCGCAAAACCATAGTTAAATAACGCACTAGTTGCATCAAATCTTGCTTTATAAGAGCCTTTACCATTAGAGTCAACCGCTTTTGTTACAACCGTAATGACACGCAATCCATCTTTCTCAGCAGTTCCAGTGAAACTGTGGCCTGCGAAATCTGTAGTCCCCGTTTTTAAACCATCTACTTTAGCACCCTTATATGCATAAACAAGTTCAGGGAGCATAAAGTTCCAGTTGTCCATTTTAATAGCATCAGGTGTGCCTTCACGAAAAACTTTCGATGGAATACTTGTCGTTTTCAATACTTCTGGGTAATCCTTCAACAAGTGGAATGCTAATTTTGCTACTGACTTAGCCGGCATGGTATTTTCATCATTTGCATCTGTACCTTGAGGATGCATGCCTTGTAGATCAGAGTTATTCAAACCAGTTGAATTGACGAATTTATAGTCTACTAACCCTAATTCTTGTGCTTTTTTATTCATCATATTTACAAATTCAGTTTCTGTACCTGCAATCGTTTCAGCAATTGCCATTGTTGCAGCATTTGCCGAGTAAATCGCCATTGCTTCATACAATTCCTCTATGGAATACGAACCATCTCGACGAAGTGGTACGTTACTTAAACGACGATCTTGTGAGATTTTATATGTAGATTCTGTCATCGAGTATTGTTGATCCCATTTAACTGTTCCATCTTCAATCGCTTCAAATAACAAGTATTCTGTCATCATTTTTGTCATACTTGCTATTCCTACAGCTGTATCTGCATTTTGTTCATATAAAATCTTCCCTGTGTCCGCGTCTATTAATATCGCACTATCAACTAATAACTTTAGACTCTCTTCAGCATCTGTGGAAACCGGTTGTGTTACAACCATGCTTACCATCAAAATTGGAAGGAGTAACCAGCGTACTAACGCCTTGTTCCATACACTTTTCACTTCTAGAACCTCCGCCATTCTCTTTTTAATTTACCCTTGTTTATTTTATCATAAAAAAATGATATTCGGGACTCTCTAAAAAAAAAGCACCCATTCTGCCTAAGTAAAAGGCAACGAATAGGTGCAATAGTTTCGGTTTTTGTTAAATAGAGTAGTTTGGAGATTCTTTTGTAATTTGAACATCATGCGGATGACTCTCACGAAGGCCTGCACCCGTCATACGAATGAATTGTGAATTTTCACGAAGATCATGTAAATCTTTCGTTCCACAATAACCCATACCTGCACGGACACCACCCAAAAGTTGGTGAATTGTATCTGAAAGCGGTCCTTTGTAAGGAAGACGGCCTTCAATACCTTCAGGTACTAATTTTTTAGCATCATCTTGGAAGTAACGATCTTTCGAACCTTTTTCCATCGCACTGATTGATCCCATACCACGGTACACTTTAAAACGACGACCTTGGAAGATTTCGGTGTCTCCAGGACTTTCTGAAGTACCTGCTAGCAAACTTCCAAGCATGACAACATGTCCACCTGCCGCTAAAGCTTTTACAATATCGCCAGAGTACTTAATCCCGCCATCTGCGATAATCGTTTTACCATGTTTACGCGCTTCAGTTGCACAATCAAAAACAGCTGTAATCTGTGGAACTCCAACACCAGCTATTATTCGTGTTGTACAAATTGATCCTGGACCAATACCTACTTTCACTACATCAGCTCCTGCCTCAAATAATGCAGATGTCGCTTCAGCAGTGGCAACGTTTCCGGCGATGATGTCCAACTCTGGATAAGCATTGCGAATAGCTCCTACTGTATCAATTACTCCTTGTGAATGACCATGAGCTGTGTCAATAACAACTACGTCAACTTGCGCTTTTACAAGGCGCTCGACACGTTTCATAGTATCAGAAGTGACACCAACTGCAGCACCCACTAACAAACGACCATGGTGATCTTTCGCAGCGTTAGGGAACTCAATCACTTTTTCAATATCTTTAATGGTAATTAAGCCTTTTAACACACCGGATTCATCAACTATCGGAAGTTTTTCGATTTTATATTGTTGTAAAATCTTTTCAGCATCTTCAAGTGTTGTCCCAACTGAAGCCGTAACTAATTTTTCTTTCGTCATGACATCATCAATTAATAATGAATAATCTTGAATAAAACGAAGGTCGCGGTTTGTAATAATCCCAACCAACTTTAACTCTTCATTATTATTAACGATTGGTACCCCTGAAATACGATATTTCCCCATTAAATGTTCTGCATCATATACTTGATGGGTAGGAGTCAGGTAAAATGGATCTGTAATTACACCATTTTCAGAGCGCTTAACAGTAACAACTTGCTCTGCTTGTTCTTCAATGCTCATATTTTTATGAATCACACCAAGACCGCCTTGACGAGCCATTGAAATCGCCATTGCAGCTTCTGTTACGGTATCCATTCCCGCACTAATTACCGGAATATTTAACTGAATTTTTGAAGTCAACTGAACAGATAAACTCACATCTTTTGGCAATACTTCTGACTTTGCTGGTACTAGTAATACATCATCGAAAGTTAAGCCTTGCTTAACAAATTTAGATTCCCACATAATCTCTTATCCCCCTATGTCCTCTTGAATATTATTGATAAGGTTATCAGCGCCTTCAGGGACTGTCAAGGAACATGCAATAAGTAAGACTATTCGAATTTTTCTTTAAATATAGTGCAATAAATCATCTTCAATTTTTTTAGGAGAAGACTTCGGTGCATATCGTTTTACCACATGCCCATCAGGATCAACTAAAAACTTCGTAAAGTTCCATTTAATACCCTCTGTTAGAAGACCTTTCTTTTCCGAAACTAAAAATTGAAACAAAGGATGTGCATTATCCCCTTTTACATCTATCTTTTGAAACATTGGAAAAGACACGCCGTAATTCAATTGACAAAATTCCATTGTTTCACTTAAATCATCAAATTCTTGATTACTAAACTGACCACATGGGAATCCTAAAATCTCAAGACCTTGATCCTTATATTCTTCATACAATTCTTGTAACTCTTTAAACTGTGAAGTAAATCCACATTTACTAGCAGTATTCACTATAATTATTGATTTTCCTTTATATGAACTTAAAGAAACTTCTTCACCATTCGCTTTTACAGCATTGAAATCATATATATTTGTCATTAAGAATACACCCTTTCAAATTACAATCTATGTTATTAACATAGCGAGTTTTATCTAATTGTTCAAGTAATAGGATTTTTGAATATGCTAAAAAACTATTGGATAATGATTATTAGAGTGTTTTTATAATGCAGCGGTTAAATTATCTCTCTTATTAAATAGTGGAGTGAGTGACTTTTTAAGGATTTTCCTTACATACAGATGGTTAAAAAACAAAACACACAGAAAATAAGGCATGGGGAGCTTAGCGGAATACTCTATTAAAGGTCTTATTCCAATTATAGTTAGGCTCTGGCTTTAGCTGACGGTTAATGAGAAAATCATAGAGAGAATAAGTTAACTTCAATCAAATTTGGTTTTATCGTTAAAATCATTGGTTTATAGTTAACTTCGTAAAGTACATCCTTATAAATTAAAATTTATTCTTCACCCATAGTATAGTGACAGACATTAGCATATGCGAAATGGCTTCAAGTTAGTTTTACAGCTAGATTTAGAAAGCATATGATTGTTTTGTTTTCGCTACGCTTCTGTTAGAAAGAAAAGAAGAGTCTTTTCGATTATAAAATGTTTGTCGGTAAATTAAGGTGTTTATTGGTTCAAACTGGGGCTTTATCAGTCAAACTAGAGATGATCAAACTGAATATTTTACCAATCAAACACTTCTCATAGCCTAGTCAACTTTGTGATCCTTTTTTGCACAACTTCTATTAATACTTGAATAAAACCACAAAAAACCCGATACCTTTTTTTACAGGTACCGGTTTTTCTGTTTTTTAGTTTGAAAAAGATTTAATCGGCTTGGATAGGAGTTTATTTGGCTAGAACGAGGTTTTATTCCGTTTCGCCCAATTTTATCCATATAGTACCTTCTCGAGTGGCCAATCGAAGAGGAATAATTGGCATGAGTTTCGCTACGCTGCTTATTAGGGAACGAAAATATCAGAAAGTGTTGGTTCATAGGCAAGGTGACTTGTTAGTTGAGACAACTGTTAAATACATCTGATGAATTTTATTTTCGTCACAACGTAAGCTATAGGCTCTCTCTTTCTATATTTTCCTGAACTCTTTGTTTAACCCAT
>NZ_AMGD01000083.1:0-3298 GCF_000297555.1 Paenisporosarcina sp. TG-14 | reverse complement strand
CCCATGCTGGGCACACTAAAAAAACAACGTCGAGGAGTTCTCGACGTTGTTTTTATGCCGTTTAGTTCTAATTGTTTTCAGATACCATTTGTATGGTATTCAGGATTGTCTGAGTTAGAATTTCAATTCCTGTATGGATACTTTCATGATTAAACGTCATATTAGGATGATGTAATCCAGGAGATAAGCCGCATCCGAGTCCAAGCATCGTCGATTTTAAATTCGGTTTATGCATGGCATAAAAATGAAAGTCTTCTCCACCTGGAGTCGTGATTCGCGGCTTCAAGTTCGCAGTACCCAATACAGAGATAATTGCTTGCTCCATAAGGTCATAAGCCTCTTCATTAACAATTGCCGCGATTAACCCTTTTTGAATAGTAAATTTAATCTTCACATGATAAATTGACTCCACGCTGCGGATGACTTCAGACACTTTTGTTCGTAAAATCTCCATTGCCTCATTAGTTTGAGCACGTGCGTCAAGTGTAAATGAAGCTTTGCCTGGAATGATATTACCTGTCTCACTTCCAGCAATCAATCTAGTCATCTTCACTGAATAAGGGATGAGTGGATCCATGCGTAGAGATTCCACTCCACGAACAATAGCCGCCCCTACTTCAATTGAATTTTGACCAAGATGAGGTCTAGCAGCATGGGCATCTTCCCCTTCAATAGTGCCTTTTATTAGACCTGCTGCTCCATGGCATATCGCAGCGGATGCTGTACCGTCTGGAATTTCTTGAATGGGTCGAAGATGAACACCAAATAAGTAATCCACATTATCTAAAACACCTAGACTTAGTAACTTTAACGCTCCTTGTCCTTTTTCTTCTGCAGGTTGAAAAATCCATTTGAAACGAATATTTTTAGTGAAACCTTTTTGTTTCATTGCAAGTAATGTTCCGAAACCTATAGTCATATGAGCATCATGACCACATGAATGATTTGCTCTAAATACTCCATCTACTTCTTGCCAAAGTGCATCCATATCTGCACGAATGCCAATACAAGTTGAACCTTCTCCAATCTCAACTACTAAACCCGTACAGCCATCAAAAGTTTGAACAGGAAATCCTTCTTGTTCGATTAGTTTTTTTAAGTAAGCAGTTGTTCCAATCTCTCTCCAACTTGCTTCTGGATGTTCATGTAAATATGTAAACACCTCATTTATTATAGACCTGTTTATTTCCTTAGTGTCTTTCATATCTTTCACCTCATGAATGAATATGTTGTTTCTATTACATTATCCTATTTTGAGTCAAAGTATTAGGCTTATTTTCGGAAATATAAAGTTAACGTGTACAATACCGCAAGAATGAGGGTATGTATTAATAATATGCACTAGATATTGAACATACTTTTTTCAAAACGATTTAACTTTGTTTTAGGTTTGCTTTTGATATTGAAGAACAAACGAAAGAGTCCATTTGCGCTTAGCATGCCCCAAGAGCGTGAAGCTTGAGCAATAATATTTATTTTCATACTTGTTGGCTCATAAGGAACGTGCGGCTAACGCAAACGTACTATAATCAACAGTATAGTTTGACTGAACCTGGTTTTAAAGAACCTCCAGTTTAAGGAGGTTCTTTTGGAGCAAACAATATATGGAATAAATATTGTTTAACAAGGAGTTACGTTAAATTAATGACTTTTAGAAAGGACATTAAAATCGATGAAAATATATCATCTTGATAAGTATTTTAAAAAATACAAAAGGATGTCAAAAAGAGAGCTAACCCATCAGGTTAAATCTAACTTATGGTTTACGCCTGTTCTTTACGTCTTTGTTTCCATAATATTATTGACTCTAGCTTTAAATGGCGACTTAAATTTCGACCTAGGCAATAAAATGAGACCTCATTTCACCGTCGATTATGATCTAACTCTTTCTATTTTAAGCATCCTTACTGCAGCGACCTTAACGATTACCATATTCACATTCAACTTGATATTAGTTGTTTTCACGACGTTTTCTGGGCAATTTTCCCCTCGAATACTTAAAAATTTTATAGCGAGCAAAGCGACACAGCGTGTTTTGGGAATCTTTACCGGGAGCTTTATCTATGTTCTTTTATCCTTATTCTTCATTAATAAAAGAATCACCGAATATTATTTTGCAGTTCCTATTACAGCGACCTTTTTAGCCATTTTTTCGATGGCCACTTTTATATTTTTTATTAATCATGCTGTTGCGTGGTTACAAGTGAATCAAATGACAGATGACATGAAAAAAGAAGCATTGGGCATTGTAAAAGGAACCTTGAAAAATGAACTAGATATTTACAAAGTCAAAGACTTCAATGACACAAATTCAGATATTAGAAACGGCAAGGGTATCCAGATTAAAGCTGGTTCACCAGGCTATATTCAACTCGTGGATTTTATCTCGATGATTGAAGAAGCTCAAAAAGATGACATTACGATAAAGCTTGAGCACACAATTGGGAGTTACGTGTTTGAAACTACGCCACTCTTGACCTTTTGGCAAAAGCATGAGAATTCAATTGACGAAGATAAGTATTTGGCTTTTTTTAGTGTTAGAAAGAAACAGACAGAAGTTCAAGATATTGAATTCAGCATTAATAAACTAGTGGAAGTTGCAATAAGAGCGCTTGGAAATTACGATCCCAAGACAGCGACTACTGCCATTTACCAAGTAGGAGAAATACTTGTGTCTATTTCGCAAGTAACCAACTTCTCTAATTATTTAGTAGATGATGAGAATAATCTACGATTAATTTTGCAAAAAAGAGATTTTAATCACTATTTATACAACGGATTAGGTTATATCAGACACTACGCAAAAGATAATGTAATTGTTTCAACAGATATTTTAAAAGTTTTGGATTTAATGGCTAAATCGCTTCATCCACGCGACTATCCATCTGTTTGGGATTTTGCAATACACACTGCACTTGGTTTTGAAAATCTGTTTTTGTTCGAACAAGACAGTCAACAATTTTATTTGGCGTTATATAACTTAGCCACTACCACCGACAACCTAGAGGATTATGAAAAATTCCTTAAAAAAATATAATTGATTAAACACAAAAAACGGGGCTGTTGGCTATCTAATAAGTCCCTAATATAAAATAAGTGAAGAAAAATGAGTCTTTTTCTGCACCTACATTTGAACAATTTAACCAGTTCATAATTGTCTGTTTTGCACATGATGAACTTATGGTTGATTGGAGTGAAAGGCGGCGAGAAAACATTCTGAAGACCCCGCAGGCACCAAGTTGTGGTTGCACAACTTGGTTGGTCGTCGAGGAGGCTAAGGCCCAATGTCATCAAGCTA
>NZ_AMGD01000082.1:0-11198 GCF_000297555.1 Paenisporosarcina sp. TG-14 | reverse complement strand
CGGAAAGCAACGGGATACTTGACTAATCGTAAGAAAAGACTTTCTTTGCTATAGTAGCGTTTTTCGCTTTTTTTCTATATAGTAGTAATGTTAATCATATGAACGGATGAGGTGAAAGTATGTTTGATCGCTTACAATCGGTAGAAGACCGATATGATCGTTTAAATGAATTACTCAGTGACCCTGAGATTGTTAATGATATGAATAAATTTCGCGCACTTTCTAAAGAACAGTCAGACTTGCAATATATTGTCGATGCATATCGTGAACACAAATTAGTTAAAGAACAGCATGCTGAAGCAAGAGCTATGCTCGATGATAAGTTAGATGCAGAAATGCGTGAAATGGTAAAAGAAGAAATGAATGATTTAGCATCTCAAATTGTGGAGCTAGAAGAACGATTAAAATTATTATTAATTCCAAAAGACCCGAATGACGATAAGAACGTAATCATGGAGATTCGTGGTGCTGCAGGTGGCGATGAAGCCGCTCTATTTGCAGGGAACCTGTTCCGCATGTACAGCCGCTACGCTGAAGCACAAGGTTGGAAAATTAATATCATGGACGCTTCACCGACAGTAATTGGCGGCTATAAAGAAGTAATCTTCATGATCAAAGGACAAGGCGCATACTCGAAACTGAAATACGAAAATGGGGCTCACCGTGTACAACGTGTACCTGAAACGGAGTCTGGTGGACGTACTCATACATCGACTGCAACTGTTGCATGTCTGCCAGAAGTGGAAGAAGTAGAAGTGGATATTCATGAAAATGATATTCGTACAGATACGTATGCATCTTCAGGTGCAGGGGGACAATCGGTTAATACAACGATGTCAGCAGTTCGTTTAACGCATATTCCGACGGGCACAGTAGTAACTTGCCAAGATGAAAAATCACAAATTAAAAACAAGGCAAGTGCAATGGTCGTTCTTCGTGCGCGTGTTGCCGATAAATTCCGTCAAGAAGCACAAGCTGAATATGATGCTGTGCGTAAATCTGCAGTAGGTACTGGAGATCGTTCAGAGCGAATTCGCACGTACAATTATCCACAAAACCGAGTAACTGATCACCGTGTAGGTTTAACGATTCAAAAACTGGATCAAATCATGGAAGGTAAACTCGATGAAATCGTGAATGTGTTAATTGTTACTGACCAAACCGAACGACTTGAGCGTATGAATGAAACCAATGTGTAAATATGTTTATGAGGCCCTCGCTCGGGCTTCTTCTTTTTTATCTGAAAATGGAAGAGAAGAAGTGGTCGCGCGTATGTTGCTTCAACATGTGTTAAACAAAACGCACGTCGAATTAATGATAGACATGCGTGAAGAAATCTCAGTACAACAATTTGAGCGCTACTGGTCACTCATTGAAGAACACCGAGCAGGAAAGCCTGTTCAATATATTATGGGGACAGAAGAATTTTACGGACGTACTTTTCAAGTAAATAAAGATGTACTGATTCCACGCCCTGAAACGGAAGAACTCATTGTTGAAACGATTTCTCGAATAAAACGTATGTTCAATAAACAAGCGAAGTTAAACCTGGCTGATATTGGGACTGGCAGTGGTGCGATAGCCGTTACAATGAAGCTTGAAAACCCAACTTTAGAAGTAACAGCAACCGATCTATCATTTGAAGCGTTAGAAGTCGCTAAATTAAACGCAACTGAACTTGACGCAAACATTACCTTTAAACAAGGTGATTTAACGAGGCCAATCTCCGATGAAAAATGGGATATTGTATTATCTAACCCACCCTATATTTCACAAGACGAAGCTCCTACTCTATCAGATACCGTGCTAAACTATGAACCACATCGTGCACTTTTTGCTGATGAAGGAGGACTTTACTTATATAAACGACTGGCGCAAGAACTACCAGCCATTTTGAAACGACCTGCATTAATCGGCTTAGAAATAGGCTACAAGCAAGGTCCTGACGTGCAATCCATCTTTCAAAAGTCGTTTCCAACTGCACGGGTTGAGATCGTCAAAGATATCAATGGAAAAGAAAGAATGATTTTTTGTGAGATTGTTGAATAATTTATCCACACCTTGTCCACAATGAGCGCAAGGGGGAATGAACAATGATACAAGATTACGAGATTTTCAGAAACGAAGAACCGCAAAAGAAGAGATCTCCATGGATTGAACTGATAATGGCGCTTGTGTTTATTCAAACTCTATTATTTTTATTACCATCAGGAAGCACAGCGGCAGATGCCGTACCGGCAGACGCTGTTCAAATAAGAATTATCGCAAACAGCAATACAAAAGAAGATCAACAAATAAAATCACTTATTTTACAAGAACTTCAACCTCTATTTCAAAAAGCGGCTAGTACGGTTCAAACAACGGCCCAGTTAGAACTAGAACTTACTAAAGTTTCAGCTGAAATCACACAAAAAGCACAAGCCATCACGGAGCAAGCTATTCACATTAGCTTAGAAGAAGCATTGATTCCACCAAAATCAGATGGAACTTACTTTTATCCACAAGGTTTCCACCAAGCGCTAGTACTGACGATTGGAAATGGTAAGGGAGACAATTGGTGGTGTGCTTTATTTCCAAAAGTTTGTTATCAAGAAGAAGAACAAACAGTGAAAGAAGAGCCAGTGAAGTTTTGGACATGGGAGTGGATAAAAAAGAAGTTTTGGTAAGAGTTATCCCCAATACCGGACCTAGTTATCAACAAGTTGTGTATAACTAGCATCAAATCGCGAAAGATAGGTGAATTATCGCATGATTACGACACGACTAGTTGTGGATAACAATGTGAATAAAACGCAAGCTTATACACAAGCTGTGGAAAAATTAATTCAAGGCGAAATTGTTGCATTTCCGACTGAAACGGTCTATGGATTAGGCGCTATTGCAACGGATGAACAAGCCGTAGCAAAAATTTTTGAAGCAAAAGGAAGACCTTCAGATAATCCGTTGATTGTCCACGTTGGAGAAGCACATCATATTTTAAAGTATGTTAAAGAGATTCCACAAAAAGCCAACGACTGCATAGAGACGTTCTGGCCAGGACCGTTAACGGTCATATTAAACGCAATCCCCAATACGTTTGCTCCGAATGTTACGGCAGGTTTGTCGACAGTTGGATTACGCATGCCTGATCATCCCATTGCACTAGAATTACTAAGAAGACTAGGTCAACCTGTTGCGGCACCAAGTGCAAATCGCAGTGGCAAGCCGAGTCCAACGACAGCTCTTCATGTTGAAAAGGATCTACAAGGACGTATCCCGCTGATTTTAGATGGTGGTGCTACCGGTATCGGATTAGAATCAACAGTAGTTGACTTCACTGTAGACCCTCCAGTTATCCTTCGACCAGGCGGTGTTACAGCACAAATGCTGCGTGAAGTGATCGGAGAAGTAATTGATCCTGACACAACAACAGTGGAAGATGAAACAGTACCACGTGCACCCGGTATGAAATATGCACATTATGCTCCAGATGCTCCAGTGTTTTTAATTGAACCAGACCACGAAGCTGTAGAAAATGCCATTAATTCTATACATATGAAACATCAAAAAGTTGCTTTAATAGCACCCGATGAATTTAAACAGTCCCATGCAGACTGGTTCTTTTCCTTAGGTAATCAACAAAACCTAGTAACTTCAGCACGTCATTTATATGCTCATTTACGTTCATGCGACGATACGGTGACAGATATTATTCTGGTGACGGTTCCAATAAAAACTGGCGTTGGTGCAGCAATTTTAAATCGATTAGAAAAAGCGGCAAATGGAAATTGGTGGCACTCCTAATCTCTTCCTGTTCTGCATATGCTAATAGCAATGCAAAGTAGAGGAGAGATTTTTCATTGTCTACAGAACTTTTTGCAGGGCTACTTACCGCCCTCGATGTAGTTGCTCTGTATAGTGTCTTGCCCAAAATTCGCTTTCCACTTTTCCTCGCCATTTGGACAGCATTTTTACATATGGTTTTCCCTCTTTTAGGCTTTCTCGCTGGAGAATGGGTGACATCATTCATGGTAGAGGGTGGTCGCCTTCTTTCAAGCATCTTATTATTTTTAACAGGTGTTCATTTATGTTTAAATCAACATAATCCTAAGTCCTCATTTATTCCACCCGTGTTACTTGCAGTTGTTGTAAGTCTAGATACCTTTTCAGTTAGCTTATCTTTTGGTATGCTACATTTACAAAAGGCTTATTTCTTATTAAGTGCTGGCTTTTTCGCGTTAGTGTTTTCCTACATTGCGCTAAAAAGTGAAATGATCAAAGGGCCCATTCTAACACGAATATCTGGAGTATGTCTCATCGGAATGGGATTGCTCACATTGCTGAACAAATGAGGGAATGACATGAACATCTATTTTATTTGTACTGGGAACACATGCCGAAGCCCAATGGCGGAAGCGCTATTTAAGTCTCACGATAAGGAAGGTATGCACGTTCGTTCGGCAGGCATTTACGCCATGGACGGTGGTGACATTTCTGAACATGCGAAGCACGTTATCCGAGATTTAGGCATTGATTACAGGCACCTATCACGCCAAGTAAGTAACGAAGATATGCGCTGGGCAGATATAATTTTAACCATGACTTCTGCACATAAACAGCTTGTTATGCAATCCTATCCTGCGGTGGCAAACAAAATTTTCACCTTTAAAGAATATGTCCGACCATATGGTGCACTTGATGTGTCTGACCCTTTTGGCGGAGACGTTTATATGTACCGTCAAACCTTTCAAGAACTTTCTATATTAACCAATGATTTATTTGTTAAATTTAACGATGAATAACTATCGTGCAGCCAGCGTTCAAACGTGGCTGTATTTTTTTGTGATATTTGTAACGATTCCCGCGAGAGTGAGGAATGTTGATGAGAGCCACAATTTGAGGAGCAATTGTGGCTCTTCATCGGAGGGAAGAATTACCTCAGGCGATTAGCGTATCCTCAATTTAAAGAACTGCCACCACGGGATCAGGCTCAGCCACAATTTGAAAGGCAAGTGTGTCTACGTCTGCCACCGTTTTATTATTAAGTGTCACTACAAACTTTAAAGAAAGGTTTGAAATAAAGTTAGTAGAAAGAGGCCGAAATTGCATCTTCGGCCGACTATCAAGGCAAAGAGAGTATCTATTCTCTCGTAACCCGAACGCGTTCAGGTTTTCAGGGAGTGAAGGACGAATCCTGCCGCATAATAATCTAAAAAATAGAGTGGGGAGAGTAACGAAGTCATAAGCCCCACTCTTTATTCTCTAGATTATAGTGCAGCAAAAGATTTGACTGAAGCGGGCTGAAAACCGCGACATCATTAGTATCAGTGACCCTGTCGTTCTTTAAAGAGTCCCGCGAGAGTGTGAGCGTTGATGAGAGCCACAATTTGAGAGGCAATTGTGTCTCTTCATCGAAGGGACGCACTACCGCAGGCGATTAGTATCCACTTACTCTAAAGAACTACCCCCAGGTTGCCAACCAGAGCCACAAATAAAAGACATTTGTGTCTCTGGCTAGCACGCCTTTATTACTTCTTTAAAGTAAGTGTCAGTACTAACTTTGAAAAATGGTCTGAAATAAAGTAAACAGGAAGTGTCCGAAGCTCACTGAAAACCTAAATACCAAAATGTCACTTTGCGCTTTTCGTATGAAAAATGGTAAGATAAAAGCGAATATAAATAGAAAAGAGGGACTAACATGAACATCGCGATTTCTTCCGATCATGGCGGTAATGTTTTACGCAAAGAGATTACCTCTTTACTTGACGAACTAGGTCACACGTTTCAAGATTTTGGTCCACCAACAAATGATTCTGTCGATTATCCAGACTATGCACAACCAGTTTCAGAAGGAGTAGCTGCTGGAAACTTTGACCGCGGCATATTAATTTGTGGAACGGGAATTGGCATGTCAATTGCTGCAAACAAAGTAAAAGGCATTCGTTGCGCATTGGTGCATGATGTATTTAGTGCGAAAGCAACAAGAGGTCATAATGACTCGAATGTAATAGCAATGGGCGAACGTGTAATTGGCGGTGGCTTAGCACGGGAAATCGTGAAAACATGGTTAGAAGGTGAGTTCGAAGGTGGTCGTCACGAACGACGTATCTTTAAACTTACTGAACTCGAAAACAAATAGAGGAGTTTGGTCATATGGATGCATATACACTGTGGCGGTCTCAACTCGAAGAATTGTTAGGTGACTTTGCAACTCAAGTCACATTTACATCAGGTCAACTACTAGTCATTGGTTGTTCAACTTCTGAAATTGTGGGCAAACGAATTGGCTCTGCAGGTGGTCTAGAAGTAGCGGAAAGCTTATTTGCGCCACTGCTAGCATTTGCCGAAAAATATGAAATCTATTTAGCCTTTCAAGGATGCGAACACATTAACCGGGCAATTACAATGGAAAGACAAACGGCAAAAGCCTTCAGTCTAGAACCTGTATCCGTTATTCCTGTTCAAAAAGCTGGAGGTTCCATGTCTGCTTATGCCTTTATGCATTTCGCTGACCCGGTTGTGGTCGAACATGTACAAGCCCATGGTGGCATTGATATTGGACAAACACTCATCGGCATGCACATAAAACCTGTCGCAGTGCCGATTCGAACATCTGTTAAACAAATTGGTGAAGCAATTGTTACACTCGCTACTACTCGTCCGAAACTTATTGGCGGAGAGCGAGCAGTATATAAAAATAAATAGACTTAAAGGGGATATGGACACATGAAGATTATTGCTGAGCAAGACAAAGCTGTTTTTGAAGCCATGAACGCGGAGAAAACACGTCAACAAGGGAATATTGAATTAATTGCCTCTGAAAACTTTGTATCAGAAGCAGTAATGGAAGCTCAAGGGTCTGTATTAACGAATAAGTACGCAGAAGGTTACCCTGGAAAACGTTATTACGGTGGCTGTGAGCACGTCGATACGGTAGAAAATATTGCACGTGACCGCTTGAAAGAAATTTTCGGTGCAGAACATGCAAACGTACAACCACATTCAGGTTCACAGGCTAATATGGCGGTTTATATGACAGTACTTAAAGAAGGCGATACAGTTCTTGGTATGAATTTATCTCATGGTGGGCACTTAACGCATGGTTCATCCGTTAACTTTAGTGGAATTTTATACAACTTTGTTGAATATGGTGTTGACGAAGTGACAGAAACGATTGATTACTCAGAGGTTCGTGAAAAAGCCTTGGAACATAAACCAAAAATGATTGTTGCCGGAGCTAGTGCTTATTCTCGTACACTTGATTTTGCTAAATTCCGTGAAATTGCGGACGAAGTGGGTGCTTACTTGATGGTTGATATGGCACACATTGCTGGTTTAGTTGCAGCTGGAGAACATCCAAACCCGGTTCCACACGCTCATTTTGTTACGTCGACGACACATAAAACACTTCGTGGTCCACGTGGTGGATTAATTTTAACAACTGAAGAATTTGCTAAGAAAATTGATAAAACAATTTTCCCAGGAATTCAAGGTGGTCCATTAATGCACGTCATCGCTTCTAAAGCTGTAGCATTCGGTGAAGCACAACAACCAGAATTTAAAACGTATATTCAACAAGTCGTCAAAAATGCAAAAGCTTTAGCGAACTATTTGATAGATGAAGGTATTGACATTGTTTCTGGTGGTACTGATAACCACTTACTACTTATTAACTTAGGCTCGTTAAACTTAACAGGTAAAGTAGCGGAAAAAGTATTGGACGAAGTAGGGATTACCGTAAATAAAAATACCATTCCTTTCGAACAACTAAGCCCATTTGTTACTTCAGGTATTCGTATCGGAACACCTGCCGTGACATCACGTGGATTTAAGGAACCAGAAATGAAAGAAATCGCGTCTATTATGGCTAAATTATTGAAAAATCATGAAGACGAAGCGATTCACAAAGAATCAGCGGAACGCGTAGCAGCATTAACTTCTAAATTCCCACTATATAACTAATAGAATATTGTGAAAAATTAGTAAAAAAGCTATATTTGAGTAATCAAATATAGCTTTTTTTGTTGATTTCCTCTAACATAGCAGTATGTCGTTTTGTAAAAGGGGTGCCGGTATTGGAAACGAAATTTCCAAGAGAATTAAGCAAAGGTTTGATATTTGATTGGTTATGTCGTTTAGGCGACCAATATCAAACGAGTTTTGTCGTATGTGACCCACATTATAAAAATAACCAACTGGTCTATGTAAATGATAAATTTTCGCAATTATCAGGGTATTCTCGTGAAGAATCCCTCGGAAAAGATTGCCGTTTCCTACAAGGCATCGATACGAACGAGTTCGCTAGTAACGATATTAAACAGCAACTTGCTAAAGGAACTCCCATACATACAGAACTCTTAAACTATCGAAAAGATGGAACGCCATTTTGGAATGAATTAGTTATCCAACCAATACGTGATGATCAAGGAACGTTGTTGTATTACATAGGCCATCAAATAGATGTTACCCGGCGTAAACAAACAGAAGCTCTATTCGATGTTCAACAAGAAATTTATCAGGGCATTGAAAAAGGATATGCATTAAACGTATTACTTCAAAAAGTATGTGATGTGGCTGAAAGTTTTTTTCAACAACAGACGAAATGCGCGATTCAATTGCTAAATACTAACGACCGTTTACTTATAACGGCGGCTAGGTCACTACCCGAAAGCTATAATAAAGTCGTTCATGGTATAAAAATTGGTCTGAATGTAGGGTCATGTGGCACATCGGCTTTTCTAAAAAAACCAGTCATCGTTACAAACATAGAAACGGACCCCCTTTGGGTTGATTATAAACAAAATGCTCTTGCTCACGGTTTGCGTGCTTGCTGGTCGATACCGATCTTGACTCAAGAAAATAAAGTAGTAGGAACTATTGCAACATACTTTACGAAACCCAATAAGCCACGTGAAGTAGATATAGAGTTCATGCAACGGCTAGCTCCGCTCATTTCACTTGCTGTGAAGTATTCAGATCATCAAGAAGAAGTGTTGCAGCTTGCTTATATAGATGCCGATACAGGTATTCCTAATCGTCATTATTTTATCAATGAATTAAAAGATCTATTAGCAGAAGGTGAACCAGGGTTCGTCGCGATGATTGAGTCATCTGAGTTTGCACATATCGGAGATGTTTATGGTCGAGCAGCTGGAGATGATTTAATTAAACAAATGTCTAATCGCATGCAACGAATTTGTAAACTAGGTGATGTCATTGCTCGATTCGCGAGTCCCACATTAGTAATTGCAAGTTTAATTCCATCGACTGAAATTGAACGTTTCACTAACGACATGATGAGTATTGTCAACGATCCATTTCTACTTGGAGAGGATGAAGTATTTGTCACGATGAAAATTGGTGTAACACCTTTTCATGGTAAATCGATTGATAGTGAAGAACTAATTCGCTTTGCAGATACGGCGATTTCTGACGCGAAAAAAAGAGCTGGTAATGCTTTATCATTTTTCACAGTTGATCAAGATGAAGAGACTAAGCGGAAATTGTCTATTGCCAATCATTTGACACATGCTTTACAAAAAAATGAATTTGATGTTCATGTCCAACCGAAAGTAGATTTGCAAACCGGTAAGATCTTTTCATTTGAAGCACTATCAAGATGGTCTTCACCTGAACTTGGACAAGTACCACCAGACGTCTTCATTCAAGCAGCCGAAAACTCTGGGAGAATTAGGACACTAGATCAAATCACTTTAGTCAAAGTATTAAAATGGCTACAAAAGCGCAAGAAACTGGGTAAACAATTATTACCGGTTGCGATAAACATCTCAACTGATCACTTTTTCCATCCACACTTTGTGGCAGATTTGCGTAAAGCCGTAAAAGATTACGACATTGAAGCAAAATATTTACGCATAGAAATTACCGAAAGTATTGGCTTAGTAGACTTTGAACTAGCTAAAACTATATTCGAACAATTGAAATTAGCTGGTTTTGAAAGCTCTATTGATGATTTTGGCATGGGCTTTTCTTCACTCAGCTACTTGCAGCAATTACCAGTAAGTGAAATTAAAATTGATCGAAGCTTTATCTCAAATATTGATAGCGGTGGTACACTTGCGATTGTTCGAACCATAGTCCAACTCGCCACTAATTTACATATGGAATCCATCGCAGAAGGTATAGAAACCGCTGAACAACTCAGTATCCTACGTGCGATTGGATGCAAATGTGGTCAAGGCTTCTACTTCTACAAACCTATGCCTTTTGACGAAATGGATAAAATTCTTGATAAGCAAGAACAATGATGGATATCTTCATTATTAACATCAACACAGCGAAAACCAAACCAATTAGCCCCCTACACACTGCGTGTTTCGGGGTATTTTTGTGGGAGAAATTGGGCGAGTGGGAATGACACGAGTTGAATACGAATAAACGGAGATTGAACAGGAATAAACAACGTGCGAACGGGATTAAATCAAAATGAACAGGATTAAAATCGCCGATGCCACTGTCTAATTCAATTTACACTTCAGGTTGTACAATATATGATGTTGGTGAAAAAAATCCCCTTCTCGAAGAGGAATTTCACTAATGTTGTTTTTTTATAAATATCTATGAAACTAAAAAAAGCATGATACACGCTGATTTCCGTTCCGAGCGGACGCGTTCCGTGGGGCGTGCGGTGAGCCTCCTCGTCGCGAAAAACCAAATCAATGCTCCTGCGGTTACTCGTCGCAAACGAATTGTGCACAATTCGTTTCCTGCGGGGTCTCACCTGTCACTCTAATCCCACCGGAGTCGCCGCTCTGCACTCCAATCAGCTAAGAGAATATACGAAACATAAGTTCAAATAGATCCATACATTACTTTTGAAGAAAACTTCATAATAGAAGGGACTTTTAAAGGGAAAGTATGTACATATGTCCTTGGAAAATTGACAGACAACCCTACAAAATGTAAAGGCACAAGTCATACTAAAGTCTGCTGAAGCACAATCCTTAACGTCTATGGCAAGAAATTGTTCCGTCTTCACCTACAACTGTTTAACGCTTGAATAACCAAGCTGCAAAAAAATTTAAACCGTATTATTTTACCCTTTACATTAAAACTAGCTGATAAACAAAGCGAACAAAAAACATTACGCTCAAAAGCAGTATAATCCTACTTATAAGCATGTCACTGGATCAGGCAATTTATATATTCTTATCCAATTTTAACGTGCCATTTTAATTGCTTGGAGTGCAAGATGGCGA
>NZ_AMGD01000081.1:0-30380 GCF_000297555.1 Paenisporosarcina sp. TG-14 | reverse complement strand
AGATTGAATGGCTTTCAATGGCTCGTTTATCCAGTTTTGAGTGAACAAAAGATTTTTCACTCAAAACACTTGCAATAAACCTTGAGTATTGGTATAATAATACTTGTCTTTAAAAAACAAATAGTCTAGTGATAATGGCAAAGAGGTCACACCCGTTCCCATCCCGAACACGGAAGTTAAGCTCTTTAGCGCCGATGGTAGTTGGGGGTCTCCCCCTGTGAGAGTAGGACGTCGCTAGGCAAATAAGAAACCGTTACCTGTAAAAGGGTATCGGTTTTTTTGTGTGGTTTTATCCATGCTTTAATAGAGGATGTGTGAGAAGTGGGTTAAACAAAGAGTTCAGGGAGATAAGGAATGAGACCTGGAGCATATAGCATACGGAATAACCTACGTTGTGACGAAAATCATTAGATGTATTTACCAGTTGTTCAACTAACAATTCAACTTATTCATGAATACCATCATCACTTTCTGATGTTTTCGTCCCCTAATAAGTAGCGAAGCGAAAATCAACCCAATTATTCCTCCTCGATTGATCCCTCGAAAAGGTGTTATATGGATAATATTGGGTGAAACGGAATAAAATCTGGTTCTAGCCGATTAAACGAGTTGCGAAGCCGATTGAAACCTCTCCGAAGCCGAATAAATCCCTATTTAAGCCGATTAAAATTTTTCAACTATCTAATAAATAGTAATATGTATCTTCTACTGACAGAAGTTAAGTTCTTTTGCGTAGATGTTAGTTTTAGGGTCTCCTCCTGTGAGAGTAGGATGTCGTTAGGCAAATAAAAAACCGATACCTGTAAAATGGTTATCGGTTTTTTATTTTTTTCGAGTTTTAATAGACGTGTGTGTGAAAGAGAAGGAATAAAGAGTTAGGGAAAAAAAGTGCTGAATCTAAATATCTGGCTGACTAAGTTGACTAGGCTATGAAACGTGATTGACCGGTAAATTTTCATAATAGAAAATATCCTTCAAAAATAGTCTTATTAAATCAAATGGACTTAAAATTGGATATTGTTACTCATTCGTCATATCCTTATTAAAAATGCCTAATCTCCCTATGCGCTCAATCGCTTCTTCTAAACGATGTTCATCTACTAATAATCCAACGCGAATATAGCCTTCTCCAAATTCACCAAAGCCAATTCCGGGTGCTACGGCTACGTCTGCTTCACTTAACAGTTTATCTGCGAAGTTCTGGCTTGTGTACCCTTTTGGGACGTTTAGCCAAGCAAAGAATGATCCTCTAGGAGCTTCTACTTTCCATCCGATGCGATTGCATGCAGAGATTAGCGCATTTCGACGTTTTTCGTAGTTATTTACAAAAGTAGTCACACATTCTTGATTTCCATTTAATGCAGCTACCGCGGCATGTTGTACGGCGGGGAATAGACTGACAAACATATGGTCTTGAATCACGTTTATTGCATCAATTATTTGTGAATTGCCGATAGCAAAACCGATACGCCAACCGGCCATATTGAATGTTTTAGACATTGTGTACATTTCAATGCCAACGTCTTTTGCACCTTTTGCTTGTAAATAACTTACTGGCTTAACTCCATCAAATCCAACGGCTCCATAGGCAAAATCATGGCATATAGCGATTTCGTTTTCTTTGGCAAATGCCACAGTGTCATTGAAAAAATTAAGGTCCGCAATCGCTCCTGTAGGATTATTTGGATAGTTAAGATACATGAGTTTTGCTCGTTTTTTACTCTCTTCAGAGAGCGCTCCATAATCGGGTAAAAAGTTATTTTCAGCGATAAGTGGTAACGTTTCAAGTTGAACGTCGGCTAATACGACTCCTGACAAATAGTCTGGATAACCAGGGTCTGGTAGCAACATCCAATCGCCAGGATTTAACACGGCCATTGGCAATTCAACAAGGCCAATTTTCGTTCCAGATAAAATAGCTACTTCCGTTAATGGGTCGATGTCTACATTGTATTCACGTTTATAAAAATTAGCAGCAGCTTCTTTCAATTCGCTAATTCCTCGGAACGGCGAATATTTATGGGTAGTTGGGTTTTCAACAGCTTCTTGAAGTGCTTTTACGATATGTAAAGGGGTAGGTTGATCAGGATTACCTTGACCTAGGTTGATCACATCGCGTCCTTGAGCAATAGCATCTCCTGTTTTTTGCACTAGAGAAGCAAAAAATTGTGGAGGTAATTGTTTTAGTTTTTTTGAAAGTTTCATGGCAGTTCCTCATTTTCTGAAATAGTTGCAATCGTCTGCCAAATCTTATAACCTTTTGTGTATATTGTCTATAGGAGGTGTACCATGAAAATCGCATGCATTCAACTCAACGTTGCGTTTGCCGATCCCGATAAAAATTTTCATAACGTCCAAATGTTAATTGAAAAAGTCGTAAATGAAGGTGCAGAGCTCGTTGTTTTACCTGAAATGTGGAATACTGCATATGCATTAAAAGAATTAGAGCAACTTGCTGATTTCGAAGGGAAACGAACGAAAAAGTTTCTTTCTGAACTGGCGCGTTTACATCACATCCACATCGTAGGTGGTTCGGTTTCTACGAAAAAAGGAACTAACTTCTACAACACCATGTATGTATTTACGAACGATGGTAAACTTGTTGCAGAATATGATAAAGCGCATTTATTTCGTCTGATGGATGAACATCTTTATCTACAAGCAGGAAATAAGGAAAATGTGTTTTATTTAGGTTCCATTCAAGCCGGAGGACTCATATGTTATGACTTAAGGTTTCCTGAATGGTTACGGGCACACGCATTAGCGGGGGCGAAGGTGTTATTTATTCCAGCACAGTGGCCAGAGTCTCGTATTGATCATTGGAAGATCTTACTGCAAGCACGTGCAATTGAAAATCAATGTTTCGTGATCGCTGTGAATCGAACTGGTAGTGATCCAAATAATCATTTTAATGGACAATCGATGATTATTGCACCTTGGGGTAAAATCTTGTGGACTGGTGCTGAACAAGAAGAGTACGCAGTGATTGATGTTGATTTTTCGGAAGTTGAAGAAGTGCGTAAACGTATACCTGTTTATGAAGATCGTAGACCAGCACTTTATAATTCATTATTTGAAAAGTGAAAATTTTATTCAAAAAGTGTTTGACACTTGTCGAAAAACAACGTAGTATTTGGTTTCAGCAACAAAACAACTACATACGGAATTTATCAAGAGAGACTGAGGGATAGGCCCTATGACGTCCGGCAACCTCCAGCACGAGCTGGGAAGGTGCCAATTCCTACAGAATGAAATCATTCTGAAAGATAACCAAAATCCAATTTTCGGTGCCTCTTTCTTTATGAAGGGGGCTTTTTTGCGGGGTAAGAAAGTAAAAGTTTTGCTTCAGGTCCTCAGTCGAAAGAAAGGCTTTCGTATCGATTCTTCGGACCTGTGTCAATCTAGCAGCTTTACGTTTTTCTTGGTTAATAAAGTATAAGTTCGATAAATAAAGTTTATTTATCGAATTAAACATATACAGCTCGCATATCCGCTTAAGAAAATCTTTATTGACTTTCAAATCGAGGTATAGTGACGCTTTTGGTGAAAAGGGGCTTTGTGATGATAAGAATTAAAGAGTTGACTAAAGAATACACAACAAAAAAAGGTCCTGTAATTGGTGTTAATCAAGTAAACCTCACGATCTCTAAAGGGGAAGTGTTCGGGATTGTCGGATATTCAGGAGCCGGCAAGAGTTCATTGCTACGCTGTATCAACTTACTTGAACGACCTACGGGTGGCAGTATTGAAGTAAACGGGCGTGACCTGACAAAATTAAAAGGTGAGGAATTACGAAAAGCACGATTGAAAATCGGTATGATTTTTCAACACTTTTACTTAATTAGTCAAAAGACAGTAGCCGAAAACATTGCATTTGCATTGAAAGCTGCAAGTACTCCGAGAGAGAAAATTGCAATTCGTGTTGTGGAATTGCTTGAGATGGTTGGTTTAACAGATAAGAAAGATGTGTATCCAGCTCAACTAAGTGGAGGACAAAAACAACGTGTTGGCATAGCCCGTGCATTGGCAAATAATCCGGCCGTGTTATTGTGTGACGAAGCTACTTCAGCACTCGATCCAAACACAACATTATCCATTTTACGGTTACTCAAAAAAATCAATCGCGAATTAAATATCACGATTGTGTTAATCACGCATGAAATGAATGTGGTAAAAGAAATTTGTGATCGCATGGCAGTTATGCAAGATGGTCGTGTCGTAGAAGAGGGGGATGTGTATGACATCTTCTCAAACCCTGTAACGGATTTGACGAAAGAATTTATTAGCAGTGTTGTATCGTTTGATGTGCCTCAGTCAATATTAGACGCTTGTAAAGGTCGACTCGTGAAGGTTTTATTTAGAGGAGATGTTGCAGGTGAGGGAATTATAGCAGATACAGTTAAGCAATTTGATATAAAAGCGAACTTCCTACATGGTTCGATTGAATACATTCAAGAAAGACCACTTGGTTTGTTTTTGATGGAAATAAAAGGGGAACCAGATGATGTTACGAGGGCTATCACATATATGGAAGGCCGAGGAGCGCAAGCGGAGGTGATTAGAAATGGGCTTTGATTTTCAGCATATGATAGAACTTGGACCAGATATTATGAAAGCATTTGGACAAACGATGCACATGATCGGAATCTCACTGACGGTTGCCATTATTATAGGATTACCACTGGGGATCGTACTTTTCATTACTGATCGGGGAGTATTCTTAGAAAATAGATTTGTGAAATCGACGCTTGGTTTTGTATCCAATATGGTACGTTCCATTCCGTTTATTATTTTGTTAGTAGCACTTATTCCTTTAACTAAATTACTCGCAGGCACTATTATTGGACCAGGAGCAGCAAGTGTTTCCTTGTCCGTTGCGGGCATTCCATTTTTCGCTCGAATCATCGAAACGTCTTTACGTGAAATTGATAAGGGTGTCATTGAAGCGGCTATTGCAGTAGGCGCAACACCTTGGATGATTATCAAGGATGTCTTATTACCAGAAGCAAAATCGAGCATTGTGCAGGGGATTACATTAACCGTCGTTAGTCTGATTGCCTATTCTGCAATGGCGGGTGTAGTAGGCGGTGGCGGTATTGGTGACTTAGCCATTCGCTTTGGTTATTACAGGTACGACAATACAATCATGATTGTCACGATTGTTATATTAATTGTTCTCGTTCAAATCATTCAATTAATAGGTGACTGGACGTCTAAAGCAATAGATAAAAGATAATAGAGGAGAGAAATGAACATGAAAAAAGGATTATTTACAATTATCTTAGTTATCTTAATGACAGTACTTGCAGCTTGTGGTGGGGATAAGGAAGCGGGTACAGATACAGCAGATGAAAAATCTGTTAAGTTAGGCGGAACAGCTGGTCCTTACAGTGATATGTTAAACAAAGCGATTAAACCAGCTTTAGAAGAAAAGGGATATAAAGTTGAGATTATAGAATTTAGTGATTATATTCAACCAAATAACGCATTAGATAATGGAGATATTGATGCGAACCTTTTCCAACACTCAATTTATTTAGAGAATTTCTCGAAAGAAAACAATATGGACTTAACTGGTCTTTTAACAGTGCCGACTGCACCAATGGGCATTTATTCAAATAAATTCGAGTCAATTGAAGAGATCGAAGAGGGTGCTACGATTGCGATACCAAATGATCCAGTAAACGCAGCACGTACTTTCTTAGTCCTACAAGACCATGACTTAATTGAATTAGATTCAAGTTCAGAGCCATTAACAGTTTCTGAAAAAGATATCAAAACGAACACGAAAAACTTAGTGTTCCAACCAATTGAAGCAGGTGGGTTGCCTCGTGCTGTAGAAGGTTCCGACTTAGCTGCAGTTCCAGGAAACTTCGCTTTAGCAGCAAAAATGGATTTATTGGATGCTTTAGTTCTTGAAGATATGCCAGATCAATACCGTAACTTAGTTGCCGTAAAGACTGAAAACAAAGATTCACAACTTGCGAAAGACTTAGTTGATATCGTAGAGTCACCAGAATTTGAAGCAATAATCGACAAGGATTTTGTAGGATTCGGTAAGCCAGAGTGGATGGAAAACCGTTAAGAGAGAAGGGTAATTGTGAAAGATATCATCGTTCGTGGGGCGCCAGCTGAATACGTATGTAAAAGTGGAGTGCTAGATGAACTTGAAAACAAATTACTGATTAGAAACATTAACCGTGTGCTCATTGTCTCGGGTGTGAAATCATGGAATGCGGCTAGCCACTATTTACCTAATCTGAAAAATATCCATGTGACACATATCTTCTATCACGGAGAATGTTCACTCACTGAAATTACTAGAGTGGCTAATTTAGCACAATTCAATATAGTAGATGCCATAATTGGTGTAGGTGGCGGAAAAGTGTTAGATGTGGTTAAAGCAGCAGCTTGTATAAGTGAAACGAAGGCAATCTTAATTCCAACGCTTGCTTCAAACTGTGCACCATGGACACCTTTAAGTGTAATTTATACAGATGAAGGTAAGATGACTCATTATGATGTGTACCCAATGAGTGTCGACATTCTACTCATAGAGCCGAGAATTTTAGTGGAAGCTCCCATTCCACTTCTCATTGCAGGTATCGGGGACACAATTGCCAAGTGGTATGAGGCAGATGTGCAAATTAGTAAATTAACTGATCCCTCTGTTGCACTTAAAGTCGCACATCATACAGCGAAACTGTGCGCGAATGAAATGTTCGAGAATGCACAACAGGCTATTCGTGATGCAAAAGAACAGAAATTGTCGAATGCGTTTCTCAAAGTAGTCGAATCGATTATTATGCTTGGTGGTATGGTAGGTGGTTTTGGTGATCATTTTGGTCGCACTGCTGGTGCCCACTCCATTCATAATGGTATGACGATTGTACCTGAGTCGCATAAGGCTTTACATGGAAGTAAAGTGGCCTATGGAATTTTGGTGCAGCTGCTTCTAGAACAAAAAGAGAGTGAAGTCGAGCGGCTTTTTGGTTTTTATAAAGAAATTGGTTTGCCTACGACGTTGCACGAATTGAACATTTCCGCTGAATGGATAGATGATATCGCTGAACACTCTACACGTGAAGAAGAGTCTATTCACCAAATGCGTAGTGCAAAAATGACCGCAACTGAAGTGGCGATAGCTATAAGGAAATTAGAGTCGCGTTAGTTAGTTTCAAAATGTGAGAACCCCTTACAAACGTAAGGCACTGAAAAAAATTATTATTTCTTAGCTTATGGACTAGTAAAGGTGTGATTTCCGTTTCAGCGCACTTTCATGTTTCGAAGCTAGCGTAGCGATGCAGAAACAGGCGGACGCTTTCCGCGGGCGAGCGCCAAGTCTCCTCGTCCGCTTGAAAACCCTTGCTCCTGCGGTTACTCGTCGCAAACGAATTGTACACAACTCGTTTCCTGCGGGGTCTCGTCTGTCTCGCTTTTTCCGCCGGAGTCGCCGCCTTCCACTACAATCTCTTGTAAATAATCCAAAGACAAACCTACTATTTTGATATTGATACAGTCTTTCTGTTTCGTAAAGGTTGTTATACAAGAAAAGAAGGCCTATTCTGTGACAATAAAATCGACAGACATAAGAATCAAGAAGCCTTTCAAAGTAGTAAGGAATTTAAGAAAAAGCGAAATGACGCTATAAATTCGAAGCGAAAAATAGTGAATTGAAATAGACTCGGGTATGATGTAGCATCATCTGCATGTCTATTTGATATGCAGATGCAAGAAGCCATAGACATATTCGTAGTAAACGAGTAAGCAATACGAAAGAAAAGGCAACATTTCGTTCAAATTTGAACGAAATGTTGCCTTTTTCAATTTAAACACACTTACAAATTTTAAAAACGTAACTTTTTTAGTGGCCTCTACAACCGTAAGGGTTTTTTTTCATATACTATAAACTATTGTTATTTTTTAAGTTCATGTACTATTAATTTATCGCTAACGGAATGTTATTGATAGTAAACGAATATAGTAATGAGACGAGTTCAACGATGACTGTACACTTAGTAGCAGTTTTTCATTCTCAATCTATAGATACTATAATACACACCCCTGAAAACGCTATACAATTACTGTTAAATTCAACTTACTCACTTACCCGTTTTTCTGTCACAATACTATTAATAATAAGCTTGGGGGAACAGTACATGGAGCTTGTAAAGAACGTTTTTGTGAGATTTTTTAAGGAAAGATTTTTTGATGAAGCGGCACAAACAGCTTACTATCTTCTGTTATCAATCTTCCCTTTTCTAATTTTTATCTTGTCACTCATCAGCTTTTTCCCAATAAATCCACAGCAAATATTAGATTTCTTGAAACCTTTTGCGCCTGGTGATTCTTTTTCTCTTATTGAAGATAATGTCACAAATATCTTAGCTTCGGATAAAGGTCGAGTGTTATCGCTCAGTTTACTTTCTGCATTTTGGGTTTCATCTATGGCTGTGCAGGCTCTTGCACGTGCACTAAATGGAGCAAATGGCATAAAAAGCACACTACCGTTTTGGAAAGGGTTGCTTCGAGATCTTGCTGTAACACTTTTGTTTATGATGCTAGTGCCTCTTTCTTTATTTTTACCGTTCATTGAAAGTGGATTGCACTGGTTAGTGTCGTATTCAGGTTCTGTTAATGCTTGGCATGGGTGGATTTATATTTGGCCAGTCGTCAAATGGGGGATTGGTTCAGTATTTTTGTTTCTATTCTTCCTGCTCTTCTATAAAATTTTACCAAATGAAAAACTGACTTTGCGTGAAGTTTGGCCTGGTGCTTTGTTTTCGGCGGTAGGTTGGCAAGTAGTTTCGCTCGTTTTTGCAAACTACGTTTCGAATGTTAATTATACGCGTTTATACGGTCAACTCTCAGGGATTATCGTACTCGTGCTGTGGTTCTATTTAACGGCTGTGGTGATTTTATTGTCAGGATTACTGATTGCAGAGGTGCGAAAGATTCGGAAGTCTATAAAACGGAGCAGTGTAAATTACCGTTGAGAAATTTACTGAATGATAAGATGTATTTTATTTTCTATGTTATGTTTGTGATTTTTTTGATTGAAAAACAAAAGAATACGTATGTTTGCCCGCCAGCTAATTGGTGGGCTTTTTATATTTGCTAAAAATGATTCGAATAGGTCATTAATGGTAAAAACTATACAGAAAACAAACAATCCATGTACTTTAGGAGGCATTAAAATGGGGAAAAATAGAAAAGATGAACAGTTAGAGCAATTTCGAGTGGATGACCGTAATAAAAAGATGACGACGAATCAAGGGGTGAAAGTGTCAGAAGATGAGTTTTCTTTAAAAGCGGGTTTACGTGGTCCCACGTTAATGGAGGACTTTCATTTTCGTGAAAAAATGACGCATTTCGACCATGAGCGAATTCCAGAACGCGTTGTACATGCGAGAGGATTCGCAGCACATGGTGAGTTTGAATTGTATGAATCAATGGAGCAGTATACGAAAGCAGGATTCCTATGTGATACGTCTATGAAAACACCTGTTTTTGTACGTTTTTCAACAGTTGTAGGATCTAAAGGCTCAGCTGAGACAGTGCGAGATGTACGTGGATTTGCGACAAAGTTTTATACGCAAGAAGGTAACTATGATTTAGTCGGTAACAACATGCCAGTATTCTTTATACAAGATGCGATTAAATTTCCCGATTTAGTTCACGCAATAAAGCCGGAACCACACAATGAAATGCCACAAGCATCATCTGCACATGATACATTTTGGGACTTTGTCGCCAATAACCAAGAGTCAGCACATATGATTATGTGGTTGATGTCTGACCGCGGTATACCCCGAAGTTTCCGTATGATGGAAGGCTTCGGTGTACATACCTTCCGCTTTGTAAATGCAAAAGGTATAGCTCATTTTGTGAAATTCCATTGGAAACCAGTATTAGGTGCTCATTCATTGGTGTGGGATGAAGCACAAAAAATTAGTGGAAAAGACCCAGATTTCCATCGTCGTGATTTATACGACTCCATTGAAAGTGAAGATTTCCCTGAATACGAATTAGGTGTTCAAATACTGGCAGAAGCGGATGAATTTACATTTGATTTTGATGTGTTAGATGCGACCAAGATTTGGCCGGAAGAAGATGTGCCAGTCAAAATTATTGGGAAAATGACACTCAATCGCAATGTAGACAATGTCTTTGCTGAAACAGAGCAAGTGGCATTCCATACGGGACATGTTGTTCCAGGTATCGATTTTACAAATGATCCTCTCTTGCAAGGTCGTTTGTTCTCGTATACCGATACGCAATTAATTCGACTAGGTGGACCTAACTTTCATGAAATCCCAATTAACCAACCGGTATGTCCTTTCCATAACAATCAACGGGACGGTTATAACCGAATGACGATTAATAAGGGTCCAGTGAGTTATCATAACAATTTTCTAGCGAGCAATACACCTGCGACTTCAAGTCCTGAAGAAGGTGGTTTCGAGCATTACCAAGAGAAGGTAGAAGGTCGTATAGTACGCAATCGAAGTGATAGTTTTAAAGACCACTTCTCACAAGCGACGTTGTTCTGGAACAGTATGAGTAATGTCGAGAAAGAACATATTGCAGAAGCGTTTTGCTTTGAAATTGGGAAAGTAAAAAATAAGTCGGTTAAGCAACAAGCGGTTGATATGTTTGCAAACGTTAACTTAGAGCTAGCGAAAGTGATTGCAGATTCTGTCGGTGCAAATCCGCCAACGAGTGGTGGTTCTGCTATTACAAAAGCATCACCTGCCCTAAGTCAAGAAAACATGGTGAAGAAACCAAGTACACGTAAAGTTGCTGTTATTGCGAATCGAAACGGTGATGTAAATCAGCTTGGAAAAGTCGTGCAAGAATTTAAAGACTCTGGGTTAAAAGTAGAGATTGTTAGCGATAAACTGGGGAACATCGGTACACTACCAATTGCTCAAACATTCATAACGACTGATCCAGTTTTGTTTGACGCGATTTATGTAGCAAGCATGAGTGATGATAAGAAATTCAAAAAAGAATGTAATCGGTACGTAATGGAAGCATTTAATCACTATAAAGCAATTGGAGCTACCTTAAACGCAGTATCTATCCTTGAAGCAAAAAAAGGAAATCCTGGCGTTGTAAACAGCGGAGAAGTACCAGCGTTTGTAGATGCAGTTACAGCGCATCGTCACTGGAATCGTGAAGTATAAAGAGATGAAATGAGGGGCTCACAACAGAGCTCCTCATTTATTTTTGTGATTTTGCGGCGAATGCGCGACAGTTGCTGCCTAAAAATACATCGCTCAAAGTAGCTTAGTTGTAAATATTGGCGGTCACGTTGTAATTATGGAAGGTCACGTTGTAATAATAGACCTCCACGTTGTAAAAATCGGTATTGACGTTGTAATAGTAAAAATATGGAATGTTGTTAAAGGTCAAATGCTAATGGATAATGGTATTTTTGGATGAAAAAGGGGTCAGTTGAAAATTTGCTGGTCAAGTTGGAGTTGGTCTCAAAGTTGCGATGAACAACAAAAGGGTTATCCGTGAGTGACATACACTCACGGATAACCCTGTTTATATTTATTTAACGGTGTAAGTCTTTTTCTCGTGATCGTGTAAGTTATCACCTTTTGTTACATGAACTTCTATATCGTAGGTACCTGACTCGGTAAATGTAAATTCTGTTTGATAAACACCAGCTTCTTTTTCTTGAGCATCCACCCATGTATGTTGGTGAGAATCATTACGGAAAATTTCATATTGAACACGCGCATCTTCAAGTGGTGCGTCCGATAGTGAAACGTTGGCTACTAACATGGTAGCTTTTCCAACAGTGGTCGTTCCCTCTGTAAAATCAATCGTTGTAACTTGTTCTTGATGGAGATCTTCACCGTGTGATGCTTCTTCTTCAGTAGTCGTAGTAGCATTTTCTCCACCTATTACGTTTATTTGTTTTGTAGGCATCGTATGCATGGTACGCGCTGTCACATGTGACGTAATATCATACAAGTCGTTTGTTTCAAATGTATATTTAATTTCGTAGTGTTTGTTTTTATTTAATGTAGCTTCAATCATTTCTTTTTCACCAGTAGTCAAGTTCACGACTTCAAACATCACTTCATCAGCATCTTCTACAATTTTCCCACCTTGACTAACGACTGCAGTAAAGAATACTTCTTCTCCTACAGTTGCAGCTTCTGGGACAGTTAAATCAACTTCTAGTATTTCAGGTACTTCATCAGAAGTTGTTGGTTTCGGTTCTTCATTGATTCCACACGCACTTAGCGTCAGTGCTGCAAGGATTGAGCCTATTGCAAAAAATCGTTTCATTTATCATGCGCCTCGATTCCATTGTTTCATGCCATTGTAGCAAAAAATCATATTAACTGCTGTGACGGAAATCAGAATTATTTTTCTTGATTAACTATAGGAACAGGAAGATAGGGAGGTGGAGGACTAAGGGGGCGCTTGCATACAAATATATAATCCCCACAAAAACGGAAAAGTGTTTAAGTAGGGAATAGTTTAAACTTTTTTAACAAATTCGGATTTTAATTTCATAGCTCCAATACCATCAATTTTGCAATCAATATCATGATCTTCATCAATTAAACTAATATTTTTAGCTTTAGTCCCTATTTTAATAACTAATGAAGTCCCTTTTACTTTTAGATCTTTAATTACGGTTACAGAATCCCCATTGTTTAAGATATTTCCATTTGCATCTTTGTAAATCTTTTTAGCTTCACTTTTTTCTGTTTCTACTTCCAAAGTCCACTCATGAGCACATTCTGGACAAACAAAAAGACTGCCATCTTCGTATGTGTATTCGGAATTACATTTTGGGCAATTTGGTAATTCATTCATTAGTTCATTTCCTCCAATTAGTATAAATAATTATTCTTAATTATATTTGAAATCCAGCAATAAAGTGGGTAATATCTTCTATTATATACGTAAAATACTTCATAACTAAGTTTCTCATACCTCATAGCTGAAATTTTTCACAGAACTTTAACCATGTGATGGAAGGCTCCACCATAGATTTCCCAAGGTTCTGCTACGTGATACCCAACCCGTTTGTATAAACGAATAGCTGCTTCTTTTTCTAGTTCTACATTAAGTGCAACTTTAGAAAAGCCAGTGTCACGCGCTAGGTGCTCTGCGTGAGCTAGTAATAAACTGCCAATACCTTGCCCTCTAAAGTCAGGATTTACGGAGACTGTATCAACATAGTATTCATCTTTACGTGCTTCAGGTGGGATTATAATAGAATCTCCAGATTTTTCACGTAACCACGTCACTAAGTTCGCATCTAAACGAACAGCGTCGGCTCCAGAATACAGCACCATTACGCCCATGATCTTATCGTCTCTTTGTGCAATACAAGTTGTTAAATAGGAATGTCGATTGTCTTCGCGCTTAAACAATTGAATTAACTCTTTTTGCACGGCAGCGGGTTCCTTTTCGCCAGTCATTTGCTCAGCAATATCGCCTATAGCTTCCAGTATAAGGGGAACAGCTATTTCAGCATCTGATGGACGTGCTTTTCGTATATGTATGTTCATGATGTTCAGCTCCTTCACTCCATTATACCAAAAATCATGGAATTCCCTCCATAGCCCCTATAGTATGGATGCAAAAGCTATGAAAAAAATCGCCTTTTGACAGTTTGTGTCATTAGGCGATTTTGTATATGTTCATTAGTAACTAAGTAACAATCCTGCCACACAACTTCCTAGTAACAAACCCATAATGATTGCTGTCAACAACCAATCTCGCCCTACGATGCGAATAGGTTCGTAATACGTAGAACGTCGCTCGCCAGTAAAGCCTCGTGCTTCCATAGCGAAGGCGGTGCGTTCTGCACGACGTACTGCTCCTGCAAGTAATGGAATTAATAATCTTCGCATGCCTAATAGTCGTTGCCACATATGTTTTTCTTCACCAATTCCCCGTAATCGGTGAGCATGGCGAATTTGAATGAGTTCATCTTTTACAACGGGTAAAAACTGATAGCCAACCATCACGCCATACGCGAGTTTGGGGGATAGGCGTAACTGTTGCATTAAACTCATCACAAATTTCACCGGATCAGTTGTAAATGCAAACATCATCGACATAGATGAGAAAGCGAAGACACGGAAAGCTAAAGATAAAGCCGTATTCCACTGTACATTAGTCACTTCAAACCCACGCCATACGAAAATGACTTCGCCACTTGTATCAGCTGCAAATAACACAGTCGTCCATAAATAACCGATCGCGGTAAATCCAATGGGAATCATAAACAAACACCAAATCTTCCAGTTCACACGACTAAACAACAGTTGCAAAAGAATGACACCTGTGAAGAACAGGAAAGGAGTCCATGGATTGAAAAACCAGGCTAAAGTCAACATAGAAACTAAAACTAAAATAAATTTCAAACTAGGATTCATAGCGTGTAACCATGCGCGACTAGCCATGTGAAATCACTCCGTTCGATGACGCCAATTTGTGATGGGTTAACAGCTTTGATTGTTGCCACAACACATCATTTTCAAAACGACCACTTAATTCACCATTGTTTATTAAAAAAACAGTGTCCGCAATAGCAGCTGCAAACGTCATATCATGCGTCACAATCAACACAGCTAATCCTTCTTTTGCTCGGGCATCAATTAAATGAAATAATTCTAGGAGAGCAGCAGCATCTTGGCCGGATGTAGGTTCATCTAGCAATAGGACAGGTCTTTTATCAGCAAGCATTGCACCAATGGCCACGCGTCGTTTTTGACCATGACTGACTGCAAAAGGGTGCGCTTGCTCAATTTCATTCAAACGTAGTCGAGTCATGATGTCAGAAATCTCTTCATCGTTTGCATGATTAGAAAATCGGATTTCCTCTGCTACGCGTTGCGTGACAAACAAATGCTCTGGTGACTGTGGAACGTAACCTGGAAGTTTGTTTCCGCTCTCAATACGTCCCTGTGATTTTTTTAAGATACCGCATACTGTTTTTAAAAAAGTAGACTTCCCACTGCCGTTAGGGCCTGCAAGTACGGCAATTTCCCCTCGTTTGAGGCTGAGGGAAATATTCCTTAACAACTGTTTGTCTTTTACATGGACACTTACATTTCTTGCTTCAAACGCTAATTCCGGTTCAATAGTGGATTTTCGTTTCGGGAAAACGATAGGAGATCGTGTCGGATTTTCTTCAATGGAAAAGGCCCCTGAAGTTGTGACATGAACTGCACGATTAAAAAATGTCCCCCACACATCTAGGCGATGCTCAATCGCGACAATCGTTAAAGCGTGTGACAATTGCAAAGCATCTAACCATTCGACATAATGTTGCGCTGTTACTGGATCCAGATGGGCAAGAGGTTCATCGAGCAACAACACTTCCGGGTCCATTAAAATCGCACAAGCGGTTGCTACACGTTGTTTCATTCCTCCAGATAACGTTTGAATGGTCGAGTGACGAATATCAGAAAGTCCTGTCATTTCGAGTGTAGTGGTGATGCGTTGCTCCATTTCTAAGCGCGAGACGTGTAAGTTTTCTAATGTGAAAGCCATCTCTTGTTCAACGGTTGGCATACAGAACTGTGTATCAGGATCTTGAAATACAGTTGCAATTCGACGGTTAATTTCCCCAGCAGCATAAGTCGCCGCATCTTTATTCCAAAGGGAAATAGATCCTTCAACTTCACCATCACAATTGTCGGGGTACAGGCGATTCATTAAATACAATAAGGTGCTTTTCCCACATCCACTAGGACCAAATAAAACGACTCTATCCCCACTTTGTATAGAGAAAGAAATATTTCTGAAAATGGGCACTTCATCGTCTGGAAATTGAAAAGTGACATCTTTGAAGTTAATAATTGGCTGAGTAGCTTCTGTTTTAATAGTTGATCTTGTAAGGAGGCTATTAACCAAGGGCCTCACCTTTTATTTTGTGCTTGTTAGATGTTTCACGTGAAATCGCATATCCACGAAGAGCACCAGTTGCGAGTAAACCGTCCGATAAATACTTGCCACCTAAACCTGCAATGACAGCCCCGCTTATGACACGTAGCGTAAACATTAAAACTAACAAAGAAGGATCAAGCGCTGAGTAACCAGACACTAAAAAACCGAATGCAAAGCTAAAGACTGCGGAACCGACACCAGCTAAACACAGTACCCACCAGTTATAGCGTTTATAACCAGTTGCTGCAAATGCAGCTTCTGCTCCTAAGCCTTGAACAATACCTGATAAAATCAAGCGCGGACCAACTGCATTGCCAATCATCACTTCAATCATAGCAGCCATCGTTTCCGACAATAGAGCGGCACCTGGTTTTCGAATGATGTAAGCAGCAATAATGGAGACGATAAACCAAATCCCAAACATCCATTCATACGCAATCGGACCAATTAAACCTGCCCAAATATTTCCGACATGGACAAATAGTAAATACACAACAGCAAACACAACGGCAAGTACTGACATTAAAACGACTTCTTTCAGTTTCCATGACTTCAACATACTACGCCTCTCCTTTGTGAGAAGGACTATTGATGCTCATGTTAACAGTCATCACTAAGTGTTTATGTTGTTCTGAACGAGCATGTGTAAAGGATTCTTCTAGGAACGCAAATACTTCGTGAATATCACCATGGAGTCCACTCGCATAATGCATCGAGTCATTAAAAACACCATATTCTTTTGCACGAGCGACTTCTTTATAAATGACTGACATATAGTCAGGGTTATTCATTGGATAGAGCGCAAACTGTGATGATACATATTGTTTAATCTCCCGAATTTGAGGTTCGTTTAACAAGGTATCATCTTTCTCTAAGTAAACATCTCCCGCAGAATCCCCAGGGCAGCCAATCGAAAAGGTTCCGTTAAATGCCACATGTGCACCTGTTTTCGCTGCATATAACACGATGGATCTCACTGTATCAAAGACGTGAATTTGTTTACCTCGCATGACTGTACTTACGTCGTCGGTATGCATCCAGACATTTGATGTATCCGCTTCGCGTCGAGCCCCTTTAATAATCTTAATAAAATTGTCTGCCATTGGGTGAATTGAAAACCGCAACCCCACAATTGGACTAATCCCACAACTAAACTCTTGTTTCATTCCCATCTCCTCCTTCAAATTGGTGTGACTAGAGAAGAAGTTATCCCAAAGTCACCGTTTTTGAACATAAAAATAGCCACATTCGACGTGGAATGCAGCTGTTTTGCTCAAAGAAAAGTTGGGCAAAAGTCGCCGCACTTCCTCACGCCAGTATTACCTGGATCGAGTGTTAAGGGATCGGAGCTAATGCTCTCATCTCAGCCAAAAATATAGCACCCCTAGTGCAGTAATCGTATGTAGTTTTTTAAATGTTTAAGAACGGCTTCATTGTAACGTATGAAAAACAGATTGTAAACCAAGCAAAAAATAAAACTTGTCAGTAATGAAATACTGTTCTATATTATGTATAACAAAACTGTTCTAGTATTAATAGAACAAGCGGGGGTCGCATATGTTTATTGAAATTGAAGCGAATTCGGCCATGCCGATTTATTTGCAATTGGCCCAACAAATTATTGAAGGTGTTGCGAAGGGTAGCTTGAAACCGGGCGATTCATTACCATCTGTTCGCGCATTTGCTGCAGACCTTGGCATGAATATGCATACCGTAAATAAAGCGTATCACTATTTAGAAGACAAGGAATTCATCCGAATTGTACAGAAAAAAGGCGTATTCATTCACGAAAATGGAGTTCGGAAAGCTTCTGAACTAGATCGTCTACGCTTGATAAAAGAATTACGTCCAATTGTTGCAGAAGCACTTTGTTTACAAATGTCTTCAGCAGAAATCGAGCTGTTAATAAAAGAAATTAGTATAGACTTGAAGGAGGAAAAGTAATGGCTGCCGTCATGTTTATGGTCATTTTAATTTTCATTATTGTCATTCAAGCTTTCTTACCAAAGTTTTTAAAAGACAGTGAAGCATTTGGGATATACATTCCCGATACTCACGTCAAAGACAAACGACTGGAACAGATGAAAAACCGCTATACACAACTCGTTTTAACAAGTGGCATAGTGATTCTTGCGATTTTTATCGGTTGGCTTTGGATGTTTAGTCCCGCTGAAGAAAAAGTTGTTTATGTTGGGATGGCCGCTCAAATAGTGGCATTACTTTTCTCAATGGGACTTTATGCAAAAAACCATATCGCCTTAGCCAATTGGAAGAAAGACGAAAAGTGGACTGAGGGCCAGAGTGAGCGAAAAGTGGTAGACCTACAATTTCGCGAACAACTTAAACTGCTACCAAATGTGTACTTTGTCTTACCCATGTTTATAACTCTCGGTTTAGGTATTTTGGGGTTAAGCCAATACGACACGCTACCTAATCAGATTCCAACACATTGGGGACCAAGCGGCGAAGCAGATGCATTCGCGGAAAAAACTTGGATTTCGGTAAGTGCTTTACCTTTCATGACACTTATTCTTCAAGGGATGATGCTATTTTTCAATGGAGCCATGAAACAATCGGGTGCGAAGATTCAGGTCCGACATAAGAAACGTTCGCGTGAGCAACAACTTGCTTTTCGGAAATATTCAAGTTGGTTATTATTTGTTGTAGCGATTGCCGTAACTTTGCTGATGGGCTATCTACAATTGACGATAATTTACCCTGAAACGATGTCTTCAAGTGTTACATTAGGTTTCACACTAGGCTTTTTAGTCATCATACTGGGATCCGTTCTTTACTACACTGTAAAAGTAGGGCAGAGCGGTACAAGAATTGCGGTGTCTGAGCAAGATGTGGATGCTGTAGATGTTATTGATACGGACGATGATCAATATTGGAAGTTAGGCTTAATTTATGTGAATAAAAATGATCCGAGTATTTTGGTTGAAAAAAGATTTGGGATTGGTTGGACTGTAAATATGGGACATAAAGGCAGTTGGATTTTCCTTGTCTTATTATTTGGTAGTATTTTTTTGATAGCAACATTACTTTGAAAAAGGAGTGGTAGAAATGGATTTTCTGGAGAACATTTCATGGGGGCTTATCGCGCCAATATTTATTATTCAACTTTTATTAGTAGTTATTGCACTTATTGATTTATTAAAAATATCTCAGACTAACGGACCTAAGTGGGTGTGGGCATTAGTCATTATTTTCATTAATATTTTGGGGCCAATTGTTTACTTCATTATCGGGAGAAAACAATCATGACAACAATTTTAGAAGCACATAACTTAACGAAAACATATGGGTCAGAAGCGGCTGTAAATGAAGTGAGCTTTTCACTTACTGATAAATCATCGACTGCTTTAATTGGGCCTAATGGTTCCGGAAAAACGACGACATTATCGATGTTAGCGGGGTTATTACAGCCGACAGCAGGTGTGATTTCATTAAATGGTGAAGAACATGCAGATGTTCGAAAAAGTATAGGATTTCTTCCACAGTATCCTCAATTTTTCTCTTGGCTAACAGCATTAGAGTTTACAGAAATGGCCGCGAAACTAAGTGGAATGGAGTCACGTCATGCAAAGCTGGAAGCACAAAAAACGCTCGAATTTGTAGGGCTAGGGGAAGCGTTACGGAAAAAAACCGGTACTTTCTCTGGTGGGATGAAACAACGCCTTGGATTAGCGCAGGCCATTGTGCATAAACCAAAATTATTATTGCTGGATGAACCAGTCTCCGCACTCGATCCAGTCGGAAGACGTGAAATTATGAATTTATTGAAAAGCTTGCAACAAAACATGACGATTTTATATTCTACTCATATATTGAATGATGCTGAGGAGATGACGGATCAACTACTGTTTTTACGAAAAGGTGAATTAGTAGAACAAGGTTCACTAGGAGATGTGAGAGCGAAGTATGATACACCACGTTATCGCGTGGAATTTACGAGTGACCAAGATGCGCTCACTTTTGCCGCAAGGGCTTCATGGAAAGTAAGTTATCAAGGGAGATTTGGCTTTATTAACATGAATAATGAATTGCCAGAGATGAAAGAACTGTTGGCTTATTTAGCTACTAGTGGACTAGACGTTAGGAAAGTCGAGCGTCAAACGTCTAGCTTAGAAGAAATCTTTATGAAGGTGGCGGGACACGCATGAGAGATTTACTGGTTTTATTCCAAAAGGAGTGGCGTGAAAACACCCGTAACTTTAAAATCTTATGGATTCCATTGATTTTCATTTTCTTCGGGATCACTGAACCGGTAACTAATTATTACTTGCCTCAAATATTAGAGGCAGTTGGAAATATACCAAAAGACGCGATGTTCCCATTCCCTGAATTTACACCCGCGCAAATTCTGATGTCCACAATGGGACAGTATCAATTCATTGGCATGCTGGTCATCGTACTTGCTTTTATGGGGACAATTTCGAGAGAACGAAAGGATGGAACGGGGACATTAATTTACGTTCGACCGATTTCATTTTTAAGCTATTTTCTTAGTAAGTGGAAAGTTGTCGGCATCATTGTGTTAGGAAGTGTATGGCTCGGGTTATTGACGAGTTGGTATTACACGGAGCTATTATTTGGAAATGTCGCCGCTGCGGATTTCTTTGCATTCGCTGGTACCTATAGTGTATGGATTGTATTTGTAGTGACTGTTATTTTAGCTGCGAGTGCCTGGTTACCAACAGGAGGCGCTGCTGGAGTATCGCTCGGATTGGTGTTGGGGGTTCAAATAATAGATTCCTTACTAGGGACTTATTGGACTGTGTCACCATGGAAGCTATCAACCTATGCGACGCAGTGGTTGACAGGATCACCAGATGTAACTCACTTCTGGTTGAGCATTGTAGTAACGATTTTGGCAGTCATAGCGTTGTTAGCCTTTGGCGTATGGATGTCAAAACGCAATGCATCTAAAACTAAAGTGTAAATTGAAATATATTCCAAAATGAAATGCAACGAATTAAAAACATGCTTATCATGAGTGCCAGGTTGACAGAGATGTTGTGCAGGTTGACAGAATGACGCTCCAGGTTGACACTATGCTGTGCCAGGTTGACAGAATACCGATCCAGGTTGTACAAAAATTGTTGGAAAGTTGTTGTCAAAACAGCAAACGCGACGGCCAAAGCCGTGTTGGAATACACTTATGGCTGTAAATATTAAAAACTCTTAAGAGTGAAATTAGCGAGAACTAATAGTGTAACCAAGCACATAAAGACACACTGAAGGTGTTTTACCTTCAGTGTGTCTTTATGTCGAACAGTGGATTTTATGAATACGCGAAACACCTGCGTTCGCTTGAACAGAAACTCAAAGTACTATTGGTTCCCTAGAATTGATGCAGATGCCAAGTTCTTGTAAAAAAGATACTAATAGATCATCCATCACTGTACCTTTGAGTAACCGGCTTATTATTAATATCTCAAAATTCTTCTCTTCACAAGAGTTTTTTTGTCTACGATCTCTATAATACTCATTTTTATTTTGCTTTTATAATTTCAAACAAAACCATATTATTTACTCTTCATGTTTACCCATACAATGCTCACATTCGTATAAATATGATTCATGTTGCTCATTAATTTTACATCCACATTCACGACATTCTTTTTCAGGTAAGTTCCGGTAAAATTCTAAAGTTTTCATTTTTACTACCCCCATTAATTTTTTATTAAATTCATTGTACTATAACAGATTAATAAAAACAAAACTGTTATAAAATTTAATTTAAATATTTCTAAACCCATACTTTTACATACAAAAAATGTTGATAATAATAGTTTATTTAAGGTTGTTATATTCAGAACGTTTTCATCAAAAAATAGTGGCCACATTAAAAAAATCGTAACCGGTGTAGTATGTTTGCATGTGAATTTCCTTCTAAATGTCTATATCTACCTATTCTAAAGCACCTAACTTGTGGTTAATCAGTTTAGTGAAAATTGAAATCCCCCTCCAAAATAAAATGGAGAGGGACTGTCTTTTGAAAAATCATCACTTATTTGTATTTGACATATCGGATTTTTCATCTTCCGTCATTGACTCTGGTACGAATTCTCTTTCTTGCCCACTTGGTTCCTCTTGAGTACCAATGGCACCTCCATTATTATCAGTTCCACATCCTGTAAGCATAAACATAGCTAAAATAGCGAATAATAAAGATTTCATATACAAATTTTTTCCTCCTGTATCAACCTAATTTTACTTTCAAGTTTAGGTTGCTCCAGCAGGTGTGAAATATGTATTTTAAAATGACTAAAAATTTAGATATTTCTGTGGTTTTTCTGCTTTTTTTTCTGCAATAGTACTTGAAGCTTTTATCTTCCGGGTCTGCGATTCTCCTCTGATTTGAACCATGCACGAATTCCTTTTCGGGCAAAAGGTTCGTCTTCAAAACGAGGAAGGATATGAAAATGAGCATGAGGGATTGATTGATTCGAAGCTTCCCCCACATTCCAACCTAGCGTATAGCCGTCGGGTGCATAATTGTCGTCGGCATATGTTTTCACTTGTTGCATTAATTCGTATGTGGCTCCCCATTCTTCAGGAGTTAAATCAAACACTGTTTGGCGATGGATTTTTGGAACGATGAGTCCACTACCTTCTAAAATGGTTTGATGATCTGGATGTTGTAAATAACGACAATACTTATTTTCAAATATGATGTATTGTTGTGAATCATTTTCTGGATGACAAAAAGGACAATTTATTACTTTCTCCAAATGTAACACCTCCTCTAAAATCAATTGTAATAAAATCAAAAGATAATAAGCAAACTATGGCGAATGAAATGAGAAATGAGTAACAATGGGAGGAATTAAAGATGGATTCACAAGAGCAGACAAAGTTTAGAAATTCTGATCGCTTCTTAACGGCTTTTCGTCGAATGGAACAATCAATGAAAGAAATTATTGGAACTACCGATCGTTTATCATTTCATAAATTAGTTGATCTTTCTAAGCGTAAAAATGCAATCATCCGTAGATATGAAGAAAAATTACGTGAATATGCCACTCTGCGAAATGCGATAGTACATCATAAAACATCTACTGAATATGCAATTGCAGAACCTCACGATGAAATTATCGAAGCACTTGAATTAATTGGTGAGGCGGTAGCGAGGCCGGTCACAGTAGGTGAAATGTTTGAAAAAAACGTAAGCATCCTCCAAGCTAAAGATACGTTAAAGGACGCTTTACTAATAATTCAAGAAAAACAATATTTACAAATACCTGTGTATAATGGGAAAGTTTTTATTGGTTTATTTACATCAGTGGGACTTATGTTTTGGATTGCAAACAATGTCGAAAAAGGAGATATTTCCTGGGAAATAACAGTAGAATCCACACTTAAACATGAAAATAAAAAGGAGAATCATCTTTTCGTTCCCCGTGAAATGTCCATTTTCGAGGCTGAAGAAATATTTAAAGAGTCGCTGGCCAATGGCAGAAGACTAGAAGCCTTGCTTATCTCTGATCAACTAGGTTTAGTGGGCATCGTCACAGTGTTGGATTTGATGAAAATTAAAACTTAGGAGAATCTCAAATAAAGCAAAGAAAAAACCCTTCCAACGTCTGGGAGGGTTGCCGCCTATTATTATTCACTCAAGAAATCATACATATTGTCTTCATTGCTGATAATACTTTTAGAAAAAGCAGAAAAATTTTACTATGGTATTCTAGATATAAAGGGGGATACAACATGTTACATCACGTAGAAATGAACGTTTCAAAATTACAGAAATCACGAGAGTTTTATGACTTATTATTGCCGAAACTGGGCTATACACTGTATCAAGAATGGGAATTTGGATTTAGTTATATATTCGATCATACATATTTAGTATTTGTTCAAACAATCGAAAAGCACTTAGAGGCTAGCTACCATAGGTCGGAAACAGGACTTAATCATCTCGCGTTTCACGCACAATCACGTGAGCAAGTGGATGAAATCACTAGAATTTTAGAGGGACAAGGAACGAATATTCTCTACAAAGACAGACACCCGTATGCTTCAGGTAAGGATGTATATGCCGTTTTCTTCGAAGATCCAGATCGCATGAAGTTGGAAATTGTAGCTCCTAATTAGGAGTGTAAAGTCGTCTTTTATACTATTTTCTATGACATTGATTTAACCTCGTTAGCCAGAAAGTTTAAATTGCTTTATGATTATATAAAATAGGTTTGGGGGGGATTTCCATGAATATTACGGTATTCGGTGCAACTGGAAGAGTTGGAAAAGAATTTTTACGTCGTGCACTCGAAGATGGACTTCACGTGACTGCACTAGTGCGCACACTATCAAAATTAACGCCACATGAAAACTTAACCATCCTTCAAGGAGATATTCGCGAGTATGCCTCTGTAAATCAAGCAATTGAAGGCGCAGATGCTGTATTTAGTGCAATTGGAACAGATAAAACAACGACATTAACTGAAGCAATGCCACTAGTTATAGAAGCTATGAATAAAGAAAACGTTAAACGTATTGTCACAATTGGCACAGCAGGAATTTTGCAAAGCCGTTCCAATCCTGAAGAATATCGATTCCAATCATCGGAATCTAAACGTCGTTTAACCTTTGCAGCAGAAGAGCATGCAAAAGTATACGAACAACTTGCCGCTACGAGTTTAGAGTGGACGATTGTGTGTCCCACTTATTTACCTGACGGTGAAGCAATAGGACAGTGGAGAATAGAACGCAACTTCTTACCGGTGGATGGCGTTAGAATATCAGTCGGAGATACAGCATTTTTTGCTTACAAAGAAATGCTAGACCCGCAGTTTATCAATTCAAGAGTTGGTCTTGCGTATTAAGTAGAAGGAGCTCCTTATGTTTAAAAAACTAGTAAAATACTTTCTTGTTATTGCAAGTTTGATTGTATTTTTGTACGTCAATAATAACTGGCTTACTGTCTCAAATCACATAGTTGAATCATCACAAATCCCAGCTTCTTTTGACGGATATCGTATTGTACAAGTGTCTGATTTACATGATGCTACTTTTGGTGAAAACCAACAACGTTTAGTTAATAAAATTCAACAAGAGAAGCCAGATATGATCGTGATTACAGGAGATATAATCGATAGCAATCGCTATGATTTACAAAATAGTTTAGATCTCATTGATCAAATTGTTGAATTAGCTGATGTTTATTATGTAACAGGTAACCATGAAGTAGCTACAAATGATGTCGATCGAATTAAAGAACAATTAACAGCTCGAGGAGTTCACGTTCTATCCAATGAAACACTTACTATTGAACGTGATGGTGAGACCATTTCCTTGACTGGGATTGAAGATCCTTTAATGGGAGACGTCTCTACAGATATGCTTGCTGCTTCTAATGTACCAAGTGATGCGTTTACGCTACTACTGGCGCATCGACCAGAAGATTTTCAAGCTTACGTTGATGCTGGAATAGATGTAACATTTTCAGGTCATGCACATGGGGGACAGTTTCGAATCCCATTCGTTGGTGGGCTTGTTGCTCCAGGACAAGGCTATTTCCCGAAATTTACAGCAGGCATTTATGAACAGGACCAGTCGAAACTTATTGTCAGCCGTGGTCTTGGAAACAGTATAATCCCAATTCGATTATTCAACTTGCCTGAAATCGTAGTAGTGACGTTAAAGTCGAACTAATTTCCTGTAATTACAATTAAAGGAGGCGGTCCATCATGCTACAATCCATTAAACTTGTACCTTATGATTCAATTCACCAGTCAGGATTCGAAGTTTACCCATTACCACCAGAACAACTGAAATATACATCGCTTCCGTTAGACCTTCTTACTAACGATGCCCAATCTAAATTACCGGTCACAATTTTAGCAGAAAACATGATTGTAGGCTTTTTTGTGTTAGATGTCAGTGATGATCGCTACTTTTACACAGACAATCCAAACTCCATTTTATTTCGTGGATTTTCGATTCACCCAGATTATCAAGGACAAGGCATCGCAAAGAAAGGTCTTCAAGCCCTGCCAGCTTTTATCCATAAACAATTTCCTCAAATTGATGAGGTAGTTCTTGGTGTGAATATACATAACGAACCTGCTCAACATGTTTATATGAAAGCAGGTTTTATAGACGAAGGTCGTCGACACATGGGAGCTAAAGGTCAACAATTTGCTCTGCATTTACATGTATCGTATCCAAAATAATTGTTGTAGATTAAAGCAATCATAATAGATATTGATTACTAATTTATGGTTTACAAAAAAACAGTTGCCCTCAATTAAGAGCAACTGTTTTATCATTCCTTATTTGTATGACGTTCTTTTGCTTCACCAATTTTTTCTTGTACATTCCCTTTAACTTTGTCAATCTTACCTTCAGCTTGTAATGAGTTATTATCTGTCGCGTTACCGACCTGATCTTTTACTTCACCTTTGGTTTTATTTACGCCGCCTTTAAGCTTGTCTGAAAATCCAGTATTTTTTGTCATTGTAAGTTCCTCCTAAAAGTTAGTTAATCATAAAATACCCATTTCAAGTTGTTATAAACAAACTGTTACTAGAAAGAGGATGCTCATGGAATACATTTGGTTAGTGATCATTGGTTTAATTGCCAATGTGCTCGGCACGCTCGCTGGTGGTGGAGGTTTGATAAGTTTACCTGCCATGCTCGTTATGGGAATTCCTGTTCATTCCGCCATCGGAGCAAATAAAGTCTCGAATACAGTCAGTTCATTATCCAGTTTTATCGTGATTTACAAATATAAAGAAGTGACTGTGAAAGAAGCAATGATTATGATGCCTTTGTGTCTTGGAGGGGGGATTGCAGGAGGATTAGTTGCATCTGTATTAACCGAGAGTACCATGACAATTATTGCAGTTTTATTGCTTAGCTTCGCTTTACTGACTTCATTTTTAGGGTCGAGTGATTTTAATGGAAACCGACCTCTCGTGGTAAATAAAAAAAATGGGGTTACTCTATTTGGGATTGGCCTATACGATGGAGTTTTTGGACCAGGTTCAGGCACATTGATGATGTATGTGTTATCACATCTGGGTATTTCATACATACGAGCAGTTGGACTCGCACGCATTGCGATTTTTTCCAGCTGTTTTGGTGCATCCATTACTTACATAGCAACAGGGAAAATTATGTGGGCTGTGACGATTGCATTGTTAATAGGATCCGTCAGTGGTGCGCAAATAGGTGTTCATCTTGCACGAAAGTTGAAAAAAGAATACGTAAAACCGTTGTTGCGCATAGTAACTGTGGCATTACTTATTCAAATTATCGTATCCAATATATAAACATGTGAAATAAGTGAAAGAGGTGGCAAGTAGTGAAAAAATTACTTTTACTAGCAGTAAGCCTTGTTGTTATGAGTGGTTGTGGATTTCTAGCAGAAGGAGAAACTACCGCCAAACCAGAAACCTTTAAAGAAGTGGCCACAAACCTTCAAGTACCATGGTCAATTAATCAAGTAGGTGACGAATTTTACATATCTGAGCGTGTCGGTACGATTGCTTATGTAAAAGCAGATGGTACAGTCGAACATCAGGAAGTAGAATTTTCATCTCCCCTAGCTAATGTATCTGAAGCGGGTTTACTTGGATTTATCTTGAAACCTACCTTCGCAGAAACAAAAACGGCATTTGCTTATTACAATTATGATGAGGGAGAAGGTCCATTCAATCGTATTGTGACGTTAAAATTAGAAGGAAACGTCTGGCAAGAAACAGACATACATTTAGATGGGATCTCAACTGGCAATGTACATCATGGAGGCCGTCTTGAAATTGGTCCCGATAATTTGTTGTACGCGACAATTGGAGACGCATCGAATCCGAATTTAGCTCAAGACCCAACATCAAAAAACGGTAAAATACTCCGCTTAAATGCTAATAATCAATGGGAAACGGTGAGTCTTGGTCATCGCAATCCACAAGGTCTAGCATGGTCTGATGAAGGTGTTTTATTTGCAGCTGAACATGGACAATCTGCAAAAGATGAAATAAATAAAATTGAACAAGGCCAGAATTATGGCTGGCCACTAATTGAAGGCAGTGAAGAGCGTGAAGGTTTCGTATCGCCTCTACTTCATTCAGGTGAAAAAACTACATGGGCACCTTCAGGCATGACTTTTCATAAGGGTAAATTATATATTGCAGCACTTCGTGGAGAAGGCATATTAGTGGTTAATGTTGAGACAGCAGAGCTGGAAGAGACCATTACGGGATTTGGGCGTATTCGAGATGTTTTTTCGAATGGAGAAGAACTATACTTTATTTCAAATAATACGGATGGTCGGGGAAAAGCGCATGAAAATGACGATAAGCTTTACCAATATGTAGATAAAAAATAGCATATTGGTATGTTTAAGTGACGGCAGTGAAAGGAATACTTTCACAAAGGAGCTGATTTTCAAGTGAGTAAAAAACAAGCATTAAATATTTTAAACGAAAGCCGAATTGGGACAATGGCAACAGTACAAAGTAACAAACCCCATTCAAGATATATGACGTTCTATAATGAGGACTTCACACTTTACACGCCAACGAATAAAAATACACATAAAGTCGAAGATATTGAAGCCAATCCGTATACGCATATTTTGATTGGCTATGAAGGAGAAGGCTTTGGAGATGCATTTTTAGAGATTGAAGGAAAAGTTAGTGAAAGTACAGACGAAAGTTTAAAAGAAAAAATATGGAAAGATAATATGAAGCATTGGTTCGAGGGTCCAGATGATCCAAATTTACTGATTTTAGTAGTGAAACCATCAACCATTCGCCTAATGAACAAAAGTGGGAAACCACCTGAAACCATTGAGTTTTAGGCATAACTTATCTGTTACAAGAAAAGCTCACTCACTGTTGAGAGTGAGCTTTTTGTGTTCCTAATACCACTTATTAATCAAACTCGTCTCAGAAGATGAGGTGCAAAAATGACGATCTATATTGCTCTACTCAGGGGAGGTTATGTCAACCTAGGGTGTACGCAAGATGTATGCCAGTTCAGCGATTGAATTGATGTTTTTACGGACGGATTATCCAGATGTTGTTCAACTAAGGGAAGGATAGTTGAATAAGACGCTAATAAAGGTAATAATAGCGAGTGAATAGCAAATATTTTTTGAAAGTAATTATGTGCAATTACTTAAGCTATGGATGTAATAAATTTTATACTAACTCAAACAATAGAAAGGTGATAACTCTATGAAAGCTGTTCAAGTGACTGGATACGGTGATGTAGATAAGTTAGAAATAGTTGAATTAGCTATGCCAGAACCTAAAGACAATGAAGTGCTCATTAAAGTAAAGGCTTGTGCCATTAATAATACGGAAATTTGGATGAGAGAAGGAGCTTACGGTACTGGTTCGAAGTCCGGATGGCGACCAGAAGGAGTACAATTTCCCCGAACACCCGGTTCTGATATATCAGGGAGAATAGTAAAGGTAGGAAAACTTGTAGAGGAATCCATGATTGGAAAAGATGTTGTCCTTTTCCCATTCACATCAAGTGGAGATGAAGGGTTCGAACATATTTCAGAAGATATGTCCTTCATTGGTTCAGAATATGATGGTGGATATGCGGAATACGTGGTGTGGAATGCTGACCTATGTTTTGATATGCCTCTTTCCAACTATACAGAAAGTGGGGTTTTCTCTGTTAGTGGTTTGACTGCATGGCATATGGTTGAACAAATTCAAGCTCAACCTGGGGAGACTATCATGGTAACTGGGGCAAACGGTGGTGTTGGATCTTTAAGTGTACAAATTGCCTCTAAAGTATTTGGTGCTAAAGTCATTGCTATTGTTGGTGACTTAGACTTGGAAGAAAGAATGATGGAACTAGGAGCAACACACGTTTTGTCTTATAAATCAGATAATCTTGCAAAAGAAATAATAGAAGTAAATGGTGGTCCGATTGACTCAGTATTAGATGTTGTAGGCGATGCTTTGTTCTCAACCTCCCTTCAGGTACTGAAGAAGGGTGGGAAATTCTGTACATCTGGGTCTGCAGGTGGTCAGAACACAGAACTTGATTTTAGAACTTTGTATTTAAAACATATTACTCTTTATGGGTCTGTTTTGGGCACTAGGGGAGAATTTAAACGTATGCTTAACGCTATTTCTGAAGGTAAAATTAAACCAGTCATCGATCGGACTTATCCTTTGGAAAAAGCAAGAGAAGCTCAACTTTATTTTAAAAACTCAGGGAAGTTAGGAAAGATTGTCTTGCTGCCAGAAGAATAAGTAAATTCTAAATTAAACCATCTCTTACTTGGGGGTGTTTTAATTTTTGTTCAGTTTGAAAACTGACTTTTCACAGGGTAATTTATTGAGGTTTACTCAGTTGAAGAACTGAAATTTGATACGAAGTGGATGTTAGGATTTTAGTTTCTTATGGATGAGGAAGTTGGTAACTTCCTCATCCAGGTGTTAGTGTGCCCAGCATGGGCG
>NZ_AMGD01000080.1:0-897 GCF_000297555.1 Paenisporosarcina sp. TG-14 | reverse complement strand
CCAAATGCTTTTACTTCTTCTATGGAGTGAACAGGTCCGTCAGTCCCTGGAATAACGGGAATCCCAGCTAATACAGCTTGGTGACGAGCTTTCACCTTGTCTCCGAACATATCTAAATGTGTCGAGGTTGGACCAATAAAAATGATCCCTTCTTCTTCGCATCGTCTTGCAAAATCTACGTTTTCAGAAAGAAATCCATACCCAGGATGAATCGCATCAGATTTACTATCTTTTGCAATTTGTAATATTCCTTCAATATCTAAATAGGCATCAATTGGCTTTTTTCCATCTCCAACTAAATACGATTCATCTGCTTTATACCGATGAAATGAACCACTGTCTTCTCTTGAATAAATTGATACGGTACCCAAGTTTAATTCGGTACAAGCACGGAAAATACGGATGGCAATTTCTCCGCGATTTGCAACTAGCACTTTTTTTATTTTCATACTCAAAATTTTCTACCTCCTTTTCAAAAAAATATTCTATAGAAGTATTTAAGAAGCACTAAATTTAATAATAAATTAGATTGAATTATCGATTCATCAACTTCTTTTTATTTGTGAAGATTATGTTCTTTGAATCTTTTTCTAGATAAATAATTCATTTAATGCTTCTTCAACCGATACATATGAATGTTCAAACAAGGCCCTTTGAAATAACTTTATAAGTAACATTTCCATTTGCTGTATTTATCCTTTACTTTACGGAGTTAATCTTGAAACAGCTTTGTAAACTCCTTTGGTTAAAGCTATGAATAACCACAGAATCTGGGTCCATCGTACGAATCTAACTCATCGACACGGATATACACTGTCCCAATAATTTCTCATAATTAGGTTATAAAAAATTTCTCCCTCCACATAGACCTCATGTGAAGAGAGAAAGAAAATCAGG
>NZ_AMGD01000079.1:0-519 GCF_000297555.1 Paenisporosarcina sp. TG-14 | reverse complement strand
CCAGTTCCGCCACCCCGGCATTTAAGAAACTATGGAGCGGAAGACGAGGTTCGAACTCGCGACCCCCACCTTGGCAAGGTGGTGTTCTACCACTGAACTACTTCCGCTCGTATGTATTTATAAATGGTGCGGGTAAAGGGAGTCGAACCCCCACGCCTTGCGGCGCTAGATCCTAAGTCTAGTGCGTCTGCCAGTTCCGCCATACCCGCAACTTAGTATTAAAAAATGGTGAGCCATGTAGGATTCGAACCTACGACCCTCTGATTAAAAGTCAGATGCTCTACCAACTGAGCTAATGGCTCTAAATAATGGTGCCGGAGAAAGGAGTCGAACCCTCGACCTACTGATTACAAGTCAGTTGCTCTACCAACTGAGCTACTCCGGCAATATGCAAAAAATATGGTGGAGGATGACGGGCTCGAACCGCCGACCCTCTGCTTGTAAGGCAGATGCTCTCCCAGCTGAGCTAATCCTCCAAATTTTTTCGCCTAGCGATGTCCTACTCTCACAGGGGGAGAC
>NZ_AMGD01000078.1:0-2104 GCF_000297555.1 Paenisporosarcina sp. TG-14 | reverse complement strand
TTTCCGTTCCGAGCGGACGCGTTCCGTGGGGCGTGCGGTGAGCCTCCTCGTCGCGAAAACCGTGCTCCTGCGGGGTCTCACCTGTCACGCTAATCCCACCGGAGTCGCCGCTCTGCACTCCAATCAGCTAAGAGAATATAGGAAACAAGAAAACTTCATAAAAGAAGGGACTTTTAAAGGGAAAGTATGTAAATATGCCCTTGGAAAATTGACATACAACCCTACACATTGCGAAGGGGGCAGTGTCAGAAAAATTGACTATACGGTTTATACAAATGGTACTCAATCATCTCGAATTACCTTACCGATTACGGGTTTAAATCCAACCTATTTACTTTTGAAAAAGCAACGTTTCATATGTAAAGCGTGTAATTATAGTGTCTTAGATATCCTAGATCGACGTGATAATTTTACAAGTAAGAATCACTTTATCCCGAGTTATAGTTTAGTTGACCGTCAAAATGTAGAAACGGTAGCGATTGATATGAATGCGGGCTATGTGTGTCATCAAAGCGTTATTTCCGCAAGCGAAGATTACCATTGACCCATTTCATCTAGTTCAATTAATGAATCGCTCTATGAATAAATATCGTATTACTATCATGAATAAACTTAAAACAGATCCTCCTGATAATAGGAAGAAATGGTAGCGTATGAACCAGTATTAAAAGCGAATTATAGGCTCTTCAAGAACTTCTAAAAGCTATGTCAGATAAGGATATCAAGGCATTAGAGACTGGTTTAACTAGATCTGTTTCACCCTTAATTTATTACAAGTTATATGAGAACAAGCTTAAAAACGTTAAGAAAATATCTTCGGTTCATAGAAAACAGTTTTATTTACCCTTACAATAACGGAAGAATTGAAGGGATTAACAATAAAATCAACGTATTGAATCGTGTCGCTTATGGATATAGAAATTTCCAGAATTACAAAAACCGTATTATTTTACCCTTTAAATTAAAACCAGCTGATAAACAAAGCGAACAAAAACAATTACGCTCAAAAGCAGCATAATCCTACTTTTAAGCATGTCACTGGATCAGGCAATTTTAGTTGCTTGGAGTGCAAGATGGCGACTCCAGCGGGAAAAGCGCGAGCTGAAGACCCCACAGGAGCGTGTTTTTCGCGACGAGGAGGCTGAAGCCGTGCCCGCGGAAAGCGTCCATCTGGAACGGAAAGCAACGGGATACTTGAAAAACTACATAAAGCAGTAAAAGTCAGTTTTACACACCTAATGGTATGTAGTTCTTTACAATTACTTCTTATGAGTCTGATATATTAAATGTTTTTAACAATGTCAATTACTTTAGATGGCTCTACGCGGTTTGTGTAGTCAGAATCGACTTCAGCAAATACGATTTTACCTGTTTGATCGATTACAAATGTTGCAGGTTTTGGAAGTTCCCAATCATCATTACCATTTCTTCCGGCAACGTCTAATCCAGAGCTCTTATATATTTCAATTAGATAATCGGGCATTTTGAATACTAAATCAAATTGTTCAGCGACTTTATTACGATCATCACTTAAAACAATGAATTTAAGATCGTGTTTTTCTATTGTAGACAATGATGCATCTGGTGTTTCTGGACTAATGGCGATTAACGTTGCACCAGCGTCCTTGATTGAATCTACCTCACTTTGATAGGCTTTCAACTCAAGATTGCAATAGGGGCACCACCCACCACGATAAAATGACAAAATTACTGGTCCTTTAGCGAGTTCTTCAGTAATAGACACCACTTTACCCGTTGCATCAGGTAGTTTAAAGTCAGGTACTTTGTCTCCTATATTTAGTCCCTGAGCAACACCAAGCTCTGCTAACTCTTTTGTTGCTTGCGTCATTAACTTCTGTTTTTCTTCAGGAGCCTTTTTCTTAAATACTTCTTTGTAAGAGTTAATTTCTTTTAGCAATGTAGTCATTATTTCCTTGTCCCCATTTCTTATTAGACAAACCTTAACATACTATATATCTATTATCCTTAATCCTGCCTTTGTATTTTAATTTTTCACTCAATTGGAAAAAGGAACAAAAATTCCACTTATTTTCTTTTGATAAGAGTATTAGATCTACTTTAAAACATAGCGGAGACTTAGAAT
>NZ_AMGD01000077.1:0-12645 GCF_000297555.1 Paenisporosarcina sp. TG-14 | reverse complement strand
TTTCCGTTCCGAGCGGACGCGTTCCGTGGGGCGTGCGGTGAGCCTCCTCGTCGCGAAAACCGTGCTCTTGCGGGGTCTCACCTGTCACGCTAATCCCACCGGAGTCGCCGCTCTGCACTCCAATCAGCTAAGAGAATATAGGAAACATAAGTTCAGATTGATATAGAAAAAAGTGAGATTCCTTGTAGAATAAAAGTCGACCAAAACCATTATCCAGGAGGGAACTCACTTGTTACATTCTACTAGTATTAAATTATTGCTCGATATTCAAGATCCAAACATTGCAAAGGTTGCGGTGTCAGAAACATTGACTATACGGTTTATAAAAATGGGACTCAATCATCTCAAATGACCTTGTCGATTAAGGATGTAAATCCAACCTATTTATTTAATAAAAGACGTTTCAGATGTAAAGCGTGTAATTATAGTTTCACTGCCAAAACACCTATCTTTCAAAAGCAGCATAATCCTACTTTTAAGCATTTCACTGGATCAGGCAATTTATATAATCTTATCCTATTTTAACGGGCAATTTTAGTTGCTTGGAGTGCAAGATGGCGACTCCAGCGGAAACAGCGCGAGCTGAAGACCCCACAGGAAAGGAATTGTGCACAATTCGTTTGCGACGAGTAACCGCAGGAGCACGTGTTTTTCGCGACGAGGAGGCTGAAGCCGTGCCCGCGGAAAGCGTCCATCTGAAACGGAAAGCAAAGGGATACTCTATTTACATTTTATAAATTTTTCAATTCAGCTAAGCGTCTTTCAACGATTGCGTGTTTTTCTATATAGTCTTGTTGTTTCGCTCGTTCTTCTGCTACCACTGACTCTGGTGCTTTTGAAACGAAGCGTTCGTTTGACAGTTTACCTGTAACGAGTTTAACTTCTTTTGCCCATTTTTCAAGCTCTTTTTGTAAGCGCACAGTTTCAGCTGCAATATCGATTAAGCCTTCTAATGGTAGGAATAGTTCTGCACCTGAGACTACACTCGACATGCATTGACCTGGCGCTTCAATTCCTTGACCTACCACTAATGGCTCTGGGTTACAGAATTTCACTAAGTACATCGCGTTTTCTTCGAGTACTGCTAATGTTTCTGCATCTTTCGCCGAGATATATAGTGGTACTTTTTTGCTCATTGGTGTTTGTACTTTAGCACGAATCGTTCGAACAGAGCGAATGATATCAGAAAGCAACTTCATGCTAGATGCTTTTTTGCTATCTGTTAATGATTCGTTTACAGTCGGCCATGCCGCTATTGTAATTGATTCACCTTCGTGTGGTAGGCTCTGCCAAATTTCTTCAGTAATGAAAGGCATAAATGGATGTAGTAAACGCATGGTGTTGTCTAGTGTATATGCTAAAACTGAACGCGTCATTTTCTTCGCGTCTTCGTCTTCACCATGTAATGGCAGTTTTGCCATCTCGATGTACCAATCACAGAAATCATCCCATATAAAGTTGTAAAGTGTACGTCCTACTTCACCGAACTCATATTTTTCAGCTTGCTTCGTTACTTGATCGATTGTTTCGTTTAAGCGAGTTAGAATCCATGCATCTGCAACAGATTTTTCTCCACTTAAATCGATATCTTCATACTTCATGCCTTCCATGTTCATCATGGCAAAACGTGATGCGTTCCAAATTTTATTGGCAAAGTTCCAAACAGATTCTACCTTTTCAATGGAGAAACGTAAATCTTGCCCTGGTGATGAACCCGTTGATAAGAAGTAACGAAGTGAATCGGCACCGTATTTGTCAATAACGTCCATTGGGTCAATCCCGTTACCTAAAGACTTCGACATTTTGCGTCCGTCTTCAGCGCGCACTAGTCCATGAATTAATACGTCATCAAATGGACGTTTTTCCGTAAATTCGAGTCCTTGGAAAATCATTCGTGATACCCAGAAGAATATAATATCATAACCTGTTACTAATACATCTGTAGGGTAATAGCGTTTGAATTCTTCATTTGATTCGTCTGGCCAACCCATCGTTGAAAACGGCCATAACGCTGATGAAAACCACGTATCTAATACATCTTCATCTTGTTTCCAGTTTTCAATGTCAGCTGGTGCTTCATGACCAACGTAGATTTCATCTGTTTCAATGTGATACCAAGCGGGAATTCGGTGTCCCCACCATAATTGACGTGAAATACACCAGTCGCGAATGTTTTCCATCCAGCGCATATAGGTGTTTTCGAATCGATCTGGTACGAATTGAACTTTGCCATCACCATGTTGAAGGTTAATCGCTTCGTCAGCTAATGGCTGCATTTTAACAAACCATTGTGTTGATAAATACGGTTCTACAACTGCTCCGCTACGCTCAGAGTGACCTACTGAGTGCATATGTTCTTCAATTTTAAATAGTACGCCCGATTCTTGAAGATCCGCTACAATTTGTTTGCGACATTCGAAACGATCCATGCCTTCATACTTTCCAGCTAGACCATTCATCGTACCGTCTTCATTCATCACTAACACGCGCTCTAAGTCATGACGGTTACCGAGTTCAAAGTCATTCGGGTCATGAGCTGGTGTAATTTTAACAGCTCCACTACCAAATGCCATATCGGCATAGTCATCTGCAACGATCTTAATTTGACGACCAATAATCGGTAATGTTAGTGTTTTACCGATTAAATGCATATAACGTTTATCTTCAGGATGAACAGCTACGGCTGTATCGCCAAGCATGGTTTCTGGTCGAGTTGTCGCAATTTCAATATGTCCCGTGCCATCTGTTAGTGGGTAGCGCATATGATAGAAAGCACCCTGTACGTCTTGATGGATTACTTCGATATCCGATAACGCTGTTTTTGTTGCCGGATCCCAGTTGATAATACGTTCACCACGATAAATAAGTCCCTTATTATAAAGTTTAACGAAAACTTCTTTTACTGCGTTGGATAAACCATCATCCAGTGTAAAACGTTCACGTGAGTAATCTAATCCTAAACCAAGTTTTGACCATTGCGTGCGAATATGACCAGCATATTCTTCTTTCCATTTCCACGTTTCTTTAACAAATGTTTCACGACCTAAATCGTAACGTGATATTCCTTCAGAACGAAGTTTTTCTTCTACTTTTGCTTGAGTTGCAATTCCTGCATGGTCCATTCCTGGTAACCATAATGCATCATATCCTTGCATGCGTTTCATACGAATTAATATATCTTGTAACGTCGTGTCCCAAGCATGTCCTAAGTGTAATTTACCAGTTACATTTGGAGGAGGAATTACGATGGTATATGGTTCTTTGCCACTTTCAGGTTGTGCTTCAAAATACTTTCCTTCAAGCCACCATTCATAGCGTCCTTGTTCGATGGACTTAGGATCATATTTCGTAGGTAGCTGCTTTTGTTGTTCAGTCATCATCAGTTCCTCCTTTTTATAGAAAAGCGCAAAGCGCCACTCAAGCTCGACAGACCTACACCAGAACAAAGGTATAGTTAATACGTTTTATATCTTACCCATACGAAAAAACTCCAATCGTCACATAAAAGGACGAAGGAGTTGTTCGCGGTACCACCTTTATTCGCAGATGACAAAATCATCATCACGCTCTCAAAGTTATATAACGGCTTTAAACCGGTTTCTGCTACTTAATTTCGTTCACAGAAACTGCTCATGGGCGACATTCAAACATGTGTTAACGGAAACTTTCACCAGACGTTTCCTCTCTTTTGATAACAACATCATTTTACTCTTCCCAATCTATGCATCAATATTAATTTATTTATCATTTTAGTAAGTACTATTGATGAGTATTGTATCGAATTTTTTATCAAGCCGTCAAGTATTTTTGAAAGGAGAAATTTTAATGAGAAGAGGATATAACCCCTACCTGCTTCCCCCTTGGCTTCGAAAGACTCGTTTTTATTGTAAAAACATCATTCTACCTATTACAGTTTTCGAATTAATTCGCACCATTTTCCTTCCAACTACATTTGACTTTTTGCTTTTATGCCTGTTAATTTCCATTCTTTTTTTGTTTCACAAAGATATTATTTAACTTTAAATACAGAATACTCATCCTTTAAACCGCGCAAGAAAAACGGCAAAGCAATATCTTCTTTAATCACTAGGCTTTCCTCAGAAGTAGAATTTTCACTTGATGAACTACTACTTTCTACTGATGAGGATTCTGGTGGTGGGGGAAGTTCATATGAGCACATTACATCCCATTCAACTTTTAACGTGTGGTCATCTGTAACGGAAGCATGCACATCTGATAAATGAATTTCAGGCTTTACGTCTCCATGTACATAAGTAGGTGGTAATTCTACAAATAATGGTACTGCATATTCAAAATAACCGTTTTCTCCACTAACATCTAAATCTTCAATCGAAATCCATTCTGATGTTCCGTGATGTTGACATTCACCTGGTTGAAATGCGACGTTCGCCGCAATATGGTAAATGCCATGTAAACTGCTTACTCCGTTTAGCTGTTGAAATTCTACTTGCGGTTTAACATCTATTCGTGAAGCACTACTAGGCACCCCAAAACTTTCCGGGAAATAAAATACTTCTTGAAGCTTCCAATTTACATGATTCAATTCTTGTCCTCCTTCACAATGCTATGTGAAAGATTTTATGCGAGAGAACGAGCTATTATGATTTTAGTACAAGTTATTTCAGCCATTTTTTCAATGCGTACGTTAATATGGGACCCGCTATTAACAAAATAAAGAAAATCCGGAATAAATGAAAACTTGTGACTGTCGATAGGTCCGCCCCAGTTTCTAGAGCAGTGATGGACATTTCAGCAATACCACCAGGTGCCGCACTTATAAAGAAATCTAAAAACGTGTTAATTGGATGAATGGCCGTTAAAACGTAAGCGAAGCCAACGCAAAATGCAATTAAAACTAAATTTGATAGCACAATCGCACTAAACATGCGGACAGATAATTTATCTCGTACTTTTTCGAGCTGAAGGCCTAAATGTGAACCGACAAATATTTGAGAAAGAATTAACACCAGTAATGGAACTTCTACAACAGGATGATCGGTGATGAATTGCACAATGGCCATCGCTATAATAGGTGCCATGAGTTCAGGAAGAGGAAAATGATTTTTTTTCATCCCAATGAAAAGAGCTATTCCTACTACGACGACAATAATAAAATGAGTCATATTAAAAGATGATAAGACATCAAGTGAACCATCATTAAAATGTGAGCCTTTTGGAATCCATGCAGTTAAAAATGGGACAATCGTAACAACTACGAATATACGAAAGGTTTGCATTAACATGACGACAGTCGAATTTGCCGATTTCACTTCTTCACTAAGAAGCACCATTTGCGATAAGCCTCCAGGTAGTGAACCTAATACACTTGTAGCAACTGTTTCCCCTGACATTTTCATGAATACATAACTTAGGAGAAGTGCCACAGTCACTACAGAGAATGTTAATAAAGCCATTAAAGGTAGGTCAACCCACATAAGTTCAATTGCTTTTTTGGTAAAAGATGAGCCGATTTGAATGCCTAAGAATATTAAGCCCATTTGACGGAGTATTTTTGGCCAATGAAATTCTAACTTTGTATATTGTCTTAATAACAGTAATGAAATCATGGGTCCGAGTAACCATGGTAAAAAAATACCGATGGAATGTAACACGAATCCACTTGTAGCTGCTATTAAAAATGTTCGTAAAACAATCCAATTTTTGTGCAACATGCCCCACCTCTTCCAATGCAAAAAGTCCTGCTACTCTTAATGAGTAACAGGACGTGTGTTTTAAGCTAATTGAGCAAACACTTTATGGAATGCTTGGACAGTTTTTGCAATATCTTCAGATGTATGAGCTGCAGATAAGAACATGCCCTCAAATTGTGAAGGTGGCAAGAAAATGCCTTCTTCAGCCATCAAGCGATAATATTTTGCGAACAACTTAAGATCAGACGTTTTAGCAATATCAAAGTTAGTCACTTTTTCATTTGTAAAGAAGAATCCAATCATAGACCCTGCACGATTTACTGTGTGAGGAATGTGATACTTAGATGCCGCATCACGGAATCCCGCTTCTAGTTGATCAGCTAGTCTATTGAAGTGATCATACGTCTCTGGTGTTAAACGTGACAATGTTTCAATTCCAGCTGTCATCGCAAGTGGATTACCTGAAAGTGTACCCGCTTGATAAATCGGACCACTTGGAGCGATTTGAGACATGATTTCAAGTTTCCCTCCGTAAGCACCAACTGGAAGTCCTCCTCCAATTACTTTACCTAGACACGTCATATCCGGTGTAACATTGAAATGGCCCTGTGCACAGTTGTAACCAACACGGAAACCAGTCATTACTTCATCAAATATTAGAACGGTTCCGTTCTCCGTAGACAATTCACGAAGTGCTTCTAAGAAGCCAGGTTGTGGGCCAACAACTCCCATATTCCCTGCCACTGGTTCAACGATTACTGCCGCTAGGTCATCACCGTAAAGTTTAAACGCAGCACGCACACTCTCTACATCGTTGTAAGGTACCGTAATGGTGTTTTTCGCAACACCTTCAGGAACGCCAGGGCTATCTGGCAAACCTAACGTAGCGACCCCTGAACCCGCTTTTATCAATAAGCTATCCCCATGCCCATGGTAGCAACCTTCAAATTTCAATATTTTATCTCGCCCTGTGAAGCCACGAGCCGCACGCAGTGCACTCATAGTTGCTTCAGTCCCTGACGATACCATACGTACCATTTCAATTGAAGGCACACGTTCCATTACAAGTTTCGCTAAGTCATTTTCAACAAGCGTTGGCGCACCAAAGGTCGTACCTGTCTCAGCTACTCTTTGAATAGCAGCTACAACGTCTGGATGAGAGTGACCTAAAATCAAAGGACCCCAAGATAACACGTAATCGATGTATTCATTGCCATCAACGTCAGTAATCGTAGCCCCTTTACCACTTGCCATGAAGATAGGATCCATATCAACTGATTTAAATGCACGAACCGGGCTATTCACTCCACCTGGCATTAGTTTGACCGCTTCACTAAATGCTTGTTTTGATTTTTCGTAAGAACGTTCCATTATTTCGCCCCCAACCAACGTGCCACGTCTTTTGCGTGATACGTCATGATTAAATCTGCTCCAGCACGTTTCATGCTCGTTAATGTTTCCAGTACGATTTTTTCCTCATCTACCCAGCCGTTTTGAGCTGCCGCTTTTACCATGGCATATTCTCCGCTTACATTGTAAGCAACAATAGGTACATCAAAGTTATTTTTCACGTCACGCACAATATCTAAATAAGACAATGCAGGTTTTACAATTAGGAAATCCGCGCCTTCTTCGACGTCAGATGTTGCTTCACGCATCGCTTCATTGCGGTTGGCATAATCCATTTGATACGTTTTACGATCACCAAATTGCGGTGCGCTGTTTGCGGCTTCACGGAATGGACCATAGTATGCAGATGAGTATTTAACCGCATACGACATAATTGGAAGATGCGAAAACCCAGCTTCGTCTAATCCGTAACGAATTGCTGCGACAAATCCATCCATCATATTCGATGGGGCAATAATATCCGCACCAGCTTTTGCTTGCGCTATAGCTGTTCGTGCTAATATATCTAGTGTTGGATCATTTAGTACTTGTCCATTCTCAATAACTCCACAATGTCCATGGTCTGTATATTCACATAAGCAGGTGTCCGCAATAACGATTAATTCAGGATGACGATTTTTCGCAAAACGGATCGCTTCTTGAATGATGCCATGATCGTGATACGCTTGTGTACCTTCAGCGTCTTTTTCAAGAGGAATTCCGAATAAAATAATAGAAGGGATTCCCAGTGACACCACTTCGTCGAGTTCCGCTCCTAAGTGATCGAGAGAAAATTGGAACACACCTGGCATTGAAGAGATGGGATGTTTAATATTCTCACCTTCAGCAACGAATAGTGGATAAATTAAATCGTCTGTATGTAATCTAGTTTCGCGAACCATTGCGCGTAAAGTTTCGCTGCCTCTTAAGCGGCGATGTCTGTTAAATTGAAGTTCTTTCATTTCTGAGAATCATCCTTCCAATTAGCAATTTCTTGAACGAGTGCAAGCCATGTATATGTGCTCGATTGTGCATGAACTGTCGCCCCATGGCTTTTTAAAGCGTCCGCTGTGACATGACCAATCGCGGCTATATTGATTTGATCCCAACCCGTATACGGAGCGATATCGCGTGCAAATATATGTACTGATGATGGACTCGCAAATGCCACAAAGACATTAGGATATTGTGCAATGTAGGCTGATAATTCTTTTGCATTATTGATGTCAGGAAGTGTTTCATACACCGTCCATTCATCTACTAGTTGAGATAAGCCTTGTTTGATTGTTGCTTTTGCGAGAGAACCCCTTAAAAACAAACAGCATTGCTCGGGACTAGAGACTTGTTTAAACTGTTCAACGAATTCGTCTGCACTATATGTAGTTGGTATAAATGTTACATGTAATCCTATTTTTTCTAATGCATGCGCTGTTCTACTACCAACCGCAGCGACTTTGAATTTGAAATTAGCAATGACAACTCCATACCTCGCCAGTTTTTGTTCGAAAGCAATCACTGCATTTTGACTTGTGAAAATCAGCCAATCATACGAGTTGAGACTATTCATAAAAAGATTATCTTGATGAGATACTTCTGCTGTTTTTATGAGAGGAAAAGCTTCCACTTTGCCTCCCAGCCTCTCTACTTCAAGAAAGGCCTCTGGTGACTTTGGATGACCTGTAAAGACAATCGTTTGTCCTTGCAAATCACCTTTTTTAGACATTCAAATCGGCTCTAACTTGTTGTATTAAATCGTAAGCACCTTGCTCGCTTAATATTTTCGCCACTTCTTTACCTGCTGTTATTGGTTCTACATTTGTTGATGTTTGTTTAAATACTTGTTCTGCATCAAGAGAAATGACGAGTCCAGTAAATTCTACTTGTCCCTTTTCGATTGTTGCATAACCAGCGATTGGAACTTGGCATCCACCATCCATTGCATGTAAAAATGCACGTTCTGCATGAACAGCGTTCCAAGTATCTTCATGTGTTAATTTACTCATTTCAGCTAACAATTCTTTGTCATCTGCACGACACTCAATTGCTAAAGCACCTTGTCCAACAGCAGGTAAACACTCTTCCGGTGATAAGTATTCTGTTACCACATCGTCACTCCACCCTAGACGTTTAAGGCCCGCTGCAGCTAAAATGATGGCATCGAATTCGTCCGTTTCAAGTTTCGCTAATCGCGTATCAACATTACCACGGATCCAGTTAATTTCAAGATCAGGACGCAGTAACAAAAGCTGAGCCGAGCGGCGTAGACTACTTGTTCCAACGATTGATCCTATTGGTAGGTCCATAAATTTCACATGATTTGTTGAAATGAATGCGTCACGTGGATCTTCACGCGGAGGAATACATCCAATAACAAGGCCTTGTGGTAATTCTGACGGCATGTCCTTCATACTGTGAACAGCAAAATCAATTTCTTTGTCGTATAGAGCTTGTTCAATTTCTTTTACAAACAAACCTTTGCCTCCAACTTTTGAAAGTTGTACGTCAACGATTTTATCTCCTTTTGTAACAATCTCTTTTACTTCAAACTCAAACGGCGCCCCCGCTTGTTTCATTTGTTCAATAAACCAATTCGTTTGCGTTAATGCTAATTTACTTCTTCTAGAACCTACAATAATTTTTCTCACAGTCATCAACCTTCCTTGTATGAAGTTCAAAAAGTCGCTCGGAGCCAACCTACGTTGATCACTCAGGTGTTGCCACATTGTGTGGCATTCTTAACCGATGCTCCTTTTTGAACAGTTATTAATGTTAATACCAAAAATGAAATTCAGATAAGCTACTTCCTAAAAAGAAATTAACCAATACTAACAGGAAAGCGTAGACATGTCCCCATGCATACCCCGTTCCTTGTAGCGTGCCTTTTTTGCGTCGATAAAATAAATAGCCGTATACAAATAATAAAATAAATGAACCAATTATTTTCACATCACTGAGAGAAAATTCATTGAGAGATACATACGCCCATTGCAAACCAAGAATCAAACTAACAAGTAGGAACGGAATTCCTGTGAGGATTGATACCGTCATGCCTTTCTCAGTTTGATCAAGAGAAGGCAATTCACTAAATTGTTTCGTCCATTTCTTTTTCTTTAATAAACGATACAAAATATGATACAACGTCGAAAAAACAAATGATAACGAGAAAGCAACATACGATAGAATCGCAAACGTTACATGAATAAATAGCAACTCTGAAACCAGTGTTTCTCCAACGGGTGAGCGTTCAATTTGTACGGGTGAAAATGTATGAATCGTCATAAAAATAAAGCCAATCACATTCAAGAAAAATACGGATATCATTACGCGATATGTATGGTGAAGTACAATGGATAATGTGATCAATAACCACGCATAAAAATAAATTCCTTCAAACAACGTCAATATCGGAAATCGCTTTGTTTCGACGATATATAGGATTAAAAACACCGTTTGCAATAGCCATACCGTACTAAGTATCCAAAATGCTATGCGGTGGGCTTTGAAATCTTTATCTAAATAATCTATGAAGTAAAATACAAGACTGATTGCGTAGAGAATTACCATACCTTCATGCAGCCTTGTCATGGTCAAATCCGCCACTAGCTTACCCCTTTTCGCTTCAAACCTGAAAATGTCCTTTCACAATAAATTGTTCGCAAACACTGACTTTAGTAGCAACTTAGCTAAACATAAAAAAAGCGTTTTCGCATGTATAGTTTACCATACAGTGACGAAAACGCATTCTAACTTGAACTAATATGAATAGATTGGATTAACTTTAACTTCTTGTGTTGATTTCCCTCCAACTTGAGTAACTTCCACAACATCTTCTTGTTGTTTAGTAACCAACAGTTGTCTTGCTTTTTCATGTTGGACCTCTTCTTCAATTCCAAATATTTGTTGGAATAATTGGAGTTGTTCATGAGATTTAGGAGAAGCAGCAAGTTCTTTCGCTTGTAATATCGGCTCTTTTAACAATTGATTAATAATTGATTTAGTATGCTTGTTCAAAATTTTACGTTCACGGTCCGTTAGTTCAGGCATTTTATTTTCAATGCTTACCATCGTATCCGCTTGAATTTGTGACGCCTTTTGGCGAAGTGCTGAAATCACCGGTACCACACCTAATGTACCAAGCCAGTCTTTAAATTGGACAAGTTCTTGCTCTATCATAATCATGATTTCATTAGCAGCTTTTTGTCGTTCTGCTAAGTTGGCATCAACAATACCTTGTAAATCATCAATATCATATAAGAACATATTTGGAAGTTCTGCAATACGTGGATCTAAATCACGTGGTACAGCGATATCGACCATAAATAACGGTTTACCTTTGCGTAATCGTTCAACATATTGCATTAATTCTAAGTCAATCACAAAATCAGTTGAACCTGTTGAACTTATTAGAATATCTGCTTCTAGTAAAGCACATTGAAGTTCTTGCATTGATTTAGCTTGACCATCAAATTGTTCAGCGAGTAACTGAGCTTTTTCCAATGTACGATTGATAACTGTGATTTTGCCTGCTCCATTTCCATGAAGGTTTTTAATGGCAAGCTCACCCATTTTCCCAGCACCTAAAATGACTACATGCTTTTGTTTAAGAGAACCAAAGATTTTCTTTCCAAGTTCAACAGCTGCATAGGAAACCGAAACTGCATTCTCGGCAATAGCCGTTTCAGCATGCGCTCGTTTAGCAAATGTTACAGATTGTTTAAACAATTGATTAAACACTGTTCCTGTTGTACCGCGTTCCTGACCTTCTAAGAAACTTTTACGTACTTGTCCAAGAATCTGAGTTTCTCCAAGTACCATTGAATCAATCCCCGCAGTTACACGGAATAAATGATCGACCGCCCCATCACTTTCATAAATAAATAAGTAAGATGAAAACGATTCAATCGGTAATTTGAACCAATTGGCTAGAAATTGTTTAATATAATAACGTCCAGTATGTAACTGATCGACAACTGCATAGACTTCGGTCCGGTTACATGTTGAGACAATTACGTTTTCTAATATGCTTTTTTGCTCCTGCAGTGCTCGCATCGCCTTCGGCAAATCGGATTCTACGAAGGACAGTCGTTCGCGAATCTCTACCGGCGCTGTACGATAATTAACACCCACTACGATGGTATGCATGGCTTCATAACACCTCTCACGTTGTATATTCATGTCTTTCATTATACCATAACCATTATGAAAACAAGGTTTTAATTGTGAACAAGCTATGAAATCAATACTAAACCTTAAGTTACTTTATAATAATTATAATGTAAGTTTAACAAATTGATGAGATTGTCACAATTGTTTTGATTATAGGTGGAATTGCCTGGAAATGTCGTGACTAGTAAATAGATTAGACTTTTATCTTGCTTGTAGTTTTGGTTATTCCTGTTCATGTGTGTTTATTCCTGATGGCGAACACTTTATTCCTGTTCACATGATGTTTATTCCTGTTCGAACTAGTTTTAATCCTGTTCACGCTCGATTTATTCCCTTTAACCCATATTCCTCCTAATAAACATCGATCTGAGAAAAACCGGGCAAAGCGCGTCCGATCCTTTTAAGAAGAGTAACCATA
>NZ_AMGD01000076.1:0-610 GCF_000297555.1 Paenisporosarcina sp. TG-14 | reverse complement strand
GAGTCGCCGCTCTGCACTCCAATTAGCTAAGAAAATATAGGAAACATAAGTTCAAATAGATCCCTAACATTACTTTTAAAGGGAAAATACGTACATATGTCCTTCGAAAATTGACAGACACCCCTACACATTGCGGAGGGTGCGGAGTCAGAAACATTGACTATACGGTTTATAAAAATGGGACTCAATCATCTCGAATTACCTTACCGATTACGGGTGTAAATCCAACCTATTTACTTTTGAAAAAGCAACGTTTCATATGTAAAGCGTGTAATTATAGTTTCACTTCAAAACACCTATCGTTCAAAAGAATAGGTTTCACAAAATGTAAAGGCACAAGTCATACTAAAGTCTGCTGAATCACAATCCTTAACGTCTATGGCACTAGATTGTTCCATCTCAGCTACAACTGTTCAACGCTTGAATAACCCAGCTGCAAAACAATTTAAACCGCATTATTTTACCCTTTAAATTAAAACCAGCTGATAAACAAAGCGAACAAACACAATTACGTTCAAAACAGCATAATCCTACTTTTAAGCATGTCACTTGATCAGGCAATTTATATATTTTTATCCAACTTTAACGGGCAATTTTAGTTGCTTGGAGT